>NZ_JBHZEJ010000002.1:0-266420 GCF_042756365.1 Streptomyces sp. NPDC059092 | reverse complement strand
TCTGGGGCGGGGTTGTGGGGGGGTTGCCGGTGGTGGGGCGGATAGCTCCCGCCACACCACGGGTGCGAGTTCAGGATCAAGAGCAGAAAGGACCGCCCGCCGGGCGGACGACATTGGCGCCCGCGCTGGGAGCTCCCGGCGGCCCGTAGGCGCCTGCGGGAACGAACACGGCTTTTACCTGGCGGGCGGCCGTCCCCCCTCTAAAAGCCTCCTGAGGCGGCACCGGGCCGCGCCTGTCCGAGGTGCGGATTTCTGCGTCATTGCGTCATCTGCGTCATTCGTGGCGCTGACCTGGTGTTTTGCATGACGCAGCGGTTGGGGTGTGCGTCATGGGTTCGTCATGGCATGACGCACATGACGCAGGGATGACGCAGGATCGGCCGTCTGCGTCATGGCCGTTCCCGCAGGTCTGGGGCCAGTTTGCCGTCCGTATGACGCACATGACGCAGCATCTCTTCTCTTAGGACAAGGAGGGGGTACTGAAGAAAGGTCCGCGTCGCAGGACAAGCAAGAGGAGCACCACGGGCGTGGCGTGCTCCTCTTGCTTGCCCTCGGGGCTGCCGGTTTGTCAGGGGCCGGGGGGGGCTCCACGCGGCCGGTCTGCGGCTGCTAGGCCTAGCAGCCGCCCCCGCTAGGCCTAGCACCTCTACTAGCGACACACGCGGGCTATGACCAGGGAACTAGCGGCTAGCGGAGGATCCCCGCCCCCACTCGAACACCCCAGCCGGCAAGAGACGGGGGCAGGTACTCGACGCTAGGCGCGCTCCCCTGAAGAGCCTCTTAGGGGGAGATCACCGGGCCGGTCTCTCTCCCCCCTAAGAGGCTCTTCAGGGGTCGGTCAACTCGTACCGGCGATACGGACCGCACCCGTCTGCGCCCACGCCCGAAACGGCCACACACGGCTAACCGGGTAGTGGGTACTGGGGCGCGCCCCACTAAGGCCGGAACACCCCAGTAGGCCCGCACAGGGCTCTACAGGCGATTTTCTACTGGGGACCCCACTACCCACTACCCAGTAGCTACGTCCCGCTGTGACCACGCACCGTAAGGAGAGGGAGGCGGCTGCCCCGGCGGGTAAAAGCCGTGTTCGCTTCCCGCAGGCGCCCGAGCCGGGAGCTCCCAGTGGCCGGTGGGCGCCAATGTCGTCCGCCCGGCGGGCGGTCCTTTCTGCTCTTGATCCTGAACTCGCACCCGTGGTGTGGCGGGAGCTATCCGCCACACCACGGGCATCCGCCACACATCCGAGCCCCTGACCTGCGACGTGGCGGCGTGGCGGACGTGGCGGATCCTCAGCGGGAGGGGAAGCGGGTAGCGTCAGCCATCCGCTACCGGGCCCCTGTCCGCTACCCCTGATCACGCCCCTGACCAGGGCGGTAGCGGCGGTAGCGGAAGTAGCGGACCTGGTAGGCGGAGGGACTGCCCGCCCTGGACCACGAACGGGCCCTGGAAGGGGATTCCGAAGAGAGTGCCACACCCCTTTACCCCCACTACCCTGCAGGTCAGGGGGCTTTACCTGCCCCTCTACCGGGGTAAAGGCCCCCCTCTACCCGGCGGCGGTCACGGGAGGCTGCGGACCGCCGGGCGCGATGGGCGTGCCGAGCGATCGAGTTGACCGGGACCCCTCTACCTCCGGTACGCGTCCCGAGCACAAGCGGAATCCGGAGTGGAGCACTTCAGGGAGGCAGAGACACCCCCTTCCCTCAGCGCTCAGGAGGGGTTTTCGCGGACTGGCCTGCCCGCCTCCCTGCCTCCCTGATCGTTGATCTACGCAGGTCAGGTACGGGGAGGCGCCCCAGGGAGGCACACAGGGAGAACTCCCCGCCTCCCTGACGACTCCCCGCCGCCTCCCCCGCGAAAACGGAACGCGCTTTGGGTCTCGCGCGGGGGGCGAACGCGCGCCGGCGCGGCGGCGGTCCGGTCGCTCGCGCCCGTGCGTGGTCAACGACCGGGCGAGGTCACTCGGGACCCCAGTTCGCACTATCTGCGATACAGCTGGGGGCCGAACACCGCCTGCGGTCAAGGAACTTGCTGGTCAGAGGCCATTCGCAAGCTCAATTCTGATTGTGCTCCGGAGCCGTGTGCGCAGGTTCGAATCCTGCCGGGGGCACTCGCCGGACCATGTACGGGAATCCGTAGGTGACCAGGGCGGATGCCGACAGGAGAGAGCGGGAGTCAGTCTCACTGACTCCCGCTCTTCTCGTTGTCCCGCAGCCGTCAGTCGGACTTCTGCCAGGGCGTCGTCCCGAGTTGACCCGTGTCCGTCAGGTCGAGGGGGCCGTCCGGCGTCTCCATGGTCTGGGGGCGTTCCCCGGCGGCCGGGGTGATCTCCAGATAGGTCCTCGACGTGTCGGGGGACATCATGCGCCAGCTCAGGCCCGACCGGGCCGACTCGCCGGGTTCCAGGGTCAGGGGAGCGGGGTCCGGGGCGGGTCCCGCCATGGGGATGGCGTCCGTGCCCCGGAAGACCTTGATGTCGTACGGATCGCGGTCCTCGTCCAGGACCCGGACGGAGGGGTAGCCGTTCAACTCGTACGGGCCCGTACCGCAGTTGGTCAGGGTTACGGTCATCGCGCGCAGCCCCATCGCGCCCTGGACCAGGCCGGGCGTGATCCGTACGCCCGACTCGGGGCAGGCCCCCGTGGGGCCGGTCGGCTCGGACGGTGCGGAGGTCGGCAGGGACCGGTCCGCGGGCGGTGCCGGCGCCGGCTCGGCGGGCTCCGGCGTCGCCGTCCTCGCGGGGTCGCGCTCGCGCTCCAGTTCCCGCTCCAGGCTGCTGCAACCGGTGGCCAGCACGACAGCCGCGGCGAGGGTCAGGACATGTCCGATGCGTATGACGGTCACGCGGTGATCATCCCATCTCTGCATGACGCGTAGTCCGTTCGCCGTATGTGCGACGGAGTCGAACGCTGCCTCTTTCGATTGCGGAATCGGGGCCCTCGAAAGTTTTCTCGACGATTGTTCCGTCGCTCAGGGGGCGATTGGTATAGCCGTATTTGAGGGGACGCGTCGGCTGATCGTAACCAGGCGAATTGGCGTCCTTCACAGGGTTATGCCCGGGAGATCCGGGTGGGGGCCCGTGCCGTAACGGAGGGGGTGAACTCGGTTGCGGGGAAGTTGTGTTGAACGCGGTTCGCGTCCCCTCCGTATACAGGGCCGAGCGTTCTTCGTCTGCTGCCGGCGAGCGGACTCCGTCCCCCACAGGAGGTCTTGAGTTGAGCCACAAACGCATACCCAAGCGGAAGATCGTATTCGCCGGGGGTGGCGCTGTAGCCATTGCGGCGGCCGCGATTCTGCTGCCGAACGCCAATGCCTCACAGGGCGGCGAGCCGGAGCCGACGCCCAAGAAGGTGACCGCGGCAGCCGCCGGGGACCTCGCCTCGCAGATCGCCGCCCAGTTGGGCGATGCTTTCGCCGGGTCGTACTACGACTCCGCGAAGCAGCAGATCGTCATCAACGTCGTCGGCGACAACAACAAGGTCGCGCTCCAGGCCAAGCGGGCCGGAGCCGTCGTCAGAAACGTCCAGAACAGTACGGCGCAGCTCAAGGCCGCCTCGCAGACGCTGAAGACGCAGGCCACGATCCCCGGCACGGCCTGGTCCGTCGACCCCAGGACGAACCAGATCCAGGTCACCGCGGACCGCACCGTGACCGGTGCCGAGTGGAACCGGATCGAGTCGACCGTGAAGTCGCTCGGCTCGGACGTGGCCCGGATCAAGCGGAGCGCCGGGGAGCTCAAGCCCCTGGCCGCGGGCGGCGACGCCATCTTCGGCGGGGGCGCGCGGTGCTCCCTGGGCTTCAACGTCGTGACGGCGGACGGCGCCCCCGGCTTCCTCACGGCCGGGCACTGCGGCGTCGCCGCGGCGGAGTGGGCGGATGCCCAGAACGGGCAGCCGATCGCCACCGTCCAGGACGCGACCTTCGCGGGCGGCGGCGACTTCGCCCTCGCCGCGTACGACGACCCCGCGACCGAGGCCCTCAGCACGGTCGACACGGGTGACGGCCAGATCGTGGAGATCGCCGCCGCCGCCGAGGCGGCCGTGGGCCAGGAAGTCATCCGGATGGGCAGCACCACCGGGCTGGCCGACGGTTCGGTCACCGGTCTCGACGCCACCGTCAACTACGGCAACGGTGACATCGTCAACGGTCTCATCCAGACCAATGTCTGCGCCGAGCCCGGCGACAGCGGCGGTCCGCTGTTCACCGCGGACGGCGGTGCCATCGGCCTGACCTCCGGCGGCAGCGGCGACTGCACCGTCGGCGGTGAGACCTTCTTCCAGCCTGTGACGACCGCGCTGGAGGCGGTCGGCGCCCAGATCGGTGCCGGGGACGGAGGCGCCGGCGACGGTGCCGCCGACGCCGGTGCGGGTGATGGTGCCGCCGACGCGGGCGCGGGCGATGGCGCCGGTGACGGCGCGGCTGACGCGGGTGCCGGTGACGGCGCGGCTGATGCCGGTGCGGGTGATGGTGCCGCTGACGCGGGTGCGGGTGACGGTGGACTCGATGCCGGCGCCGCCAATGCGGGTGCGGGTGATGGTGCCGCCGACGCGGGTGCCGGCGACGGTGCCGCTGATGCCGGTGCCGGCGACGGCGCGGCTGACGCCGGTGCGGGTGACGGTGCCGCTGATGCCGGTGCCGGTGATGCCGGCAACGGCAACCAGGGCAACGGAAACAACAACGGCAACAACAACAACGGGAACCGCAGCGGTCACTGACCCCGCGTCGCCCTCTCGGAAGGACCTCCCGGCCCGGCATTCCGCCGGTCGGCGGGGTCCTTCCGCCGTGTCACACCGTGGGTACGTGGGTGAAGCGGCCCGCCACGTCAAGGTCCGCCTCCACCCGCGCCGCCGTCGCGCGCAGCTCCGGCAGGACCTCCGTGAGGCACGCCTCGACATCGCGGCGGCTCGTGTGCATGGCGACGTTCACGGCCGCCACGACCGCGCCCGTACGGTCCACGACCGGTACCGCGATCGAGCGGAGCCCCTCCTCCAGCTCCTCGTCCACCAGGGCGTACCCCGTACGGCGTACGCCGCCCAGGAGCGCGGCCAGTTCGGTGGGGCGGGTGACCGTGTGCCGGGTGAGTGCCTTTGGTTCGGCACGCGCGAGCCGGGCGGTCAGTTCGTCGTACGAGAGCTCGTCCGTCAGCCCGGCCAGCAGGACCCGGCCCATGGACGTCGCGTACGCGGGAAAGCGGGTGCCGACGGTGATGTTGACGTTCATGATGCGCCGCGTGGCCACCCGCGCCGTGTACTGGACGTCATCGCCCACCAGTACCGCCAAGGACGCCGAGTCGTGCACCCGCCCCGCGAGCGCGGCGAGATGGGGTGCGGCGATCCGGGGGAGCGTCGTACGGGACAGGGCGGGGAAGCCGAGCGAGAGCACCCGCGGAGTGAGCCGGAACGTCCGGTCGGGCGCGGCGGTGACGTGGCCCAGGTGTTCCAGGGTGATCAGGGCGCGCCGGGCGGTGGCCCTGGCCAGGCCGGTGGCCTCGGCGACGGCGCTGAGCGTCAGCGCGTCCCTGTCCTCGCCGAACGCGGTCAGTACGGTCAGCCCACGGGCCAGGGACTCGATGAACTCCCGGCCCAGCTCCTGCTTGGACGCGCCGGTCCACGCGGCCAGCCCGGCGCGCGCCGACGCGGGACGCCGGCCGGTGGGGGGCTCCCCGGGCGGGCGGGCCAGTTCGCGCTCCATCTCGGCCACGGCCGCCCGCAGCCGGGGCAGCAGGGTCTCCCGGAGCGACGCGGCGCTGTGCCGGCTGGTGTGGCTGACGACGCTCGCGACACAGACCGGCTGCCCCGTCCGTCCCGCCCGACCCGGCGACGGGGTGTGGAGCGGTACGGAGAGGGCGATCAGCCCCGGTTCGACGCGCTGGTCGTCCAGCGCCCAGCCGTCGTCCCTGGCCCGCCGCGCCAGCTCCTCGAAGCCCCGGTCCTCGGGGTCGGTGGCCCGGCGCGCCCGCCACCGCTCCCACTCCTCCCCGGACCACCCGGCGGCGATCAGCGGCCCCGGCGCGGTGCGTTCGGCCGGCAGCAGGTCCCCGATGCGGAAGGCCAGCGACATGGCGCGCCGCCGCGTGCTCTGGTGGACGAAGCGGATGCCGTCGCCGTCCGGGACCGCCAGCGACACCGACTCGTCCAGCTCGTCCGCGAGCCGATCGGCGAGGGGGCCGAGCCGTCCCGGCAGCCGTGACGCGGACAGATAGGCGTTGCCCAGCTCCATGAGGCGCGGGGCGAGTACGGCGTCGTGGCCGGTCAGCCGTACGTACCCCATGCGGGCCAGCGTCGCGACGACCCGGTCGAGCGTGGCGCGGGCGAGGCCGGTGGTGCGGACCAGGGTGCCGATGCTCGCCCGGCCGTCGGCGTCGCTGAGCGCGCGCAGGACGCGGACGCCGCGCATCAGCGGTTTCACGGCCTCGGCGGGCGCCTCGCCGGGAGCAGGAGCAGGAGGGGGAGGGAGCGGGGACGGGGGAAGGGGGGTGGACGGCATCGGTTCGGGTCTCCGGTTCTTCCGAGCCCGGGCTTCGGGTTCGGTGGAACGGGGCGTTGACATGGGTCCCCGGCGAACGCAGACTCAGGCCCACGCGGACGATAGTTCACCAGGCGAACGCCGGTCAATGGCGACCATGGATCGGAGCGGCGGATGCACACCACGGTCGGCATCGTCGGAGGCGGCCCCGCCGGTCTCCTGCTGGCGCGTCTGCTGCACAACGCGCGCATCGACAGTGTGGTCCTGGAGAGCCGCGACCGTGCCTACGCCGAGCGGCGCCAGCGCGCCGGAATCCTGGAGCAGCCCACCGTGGACGCCCTGCGCGCTGCCGGGGCCGGGGCCCGGATGGACCGCGAGGGCCTGGTCCACGACGGCGTCGAGCTGCGCTTCGGCGGGCGGGCGCACCGTATCGACTTCCCGGCCCTCACCGGCGGCCGGAGGGTGATGGTGTACGCGCAGACCGAGGTGGTCAAGGACCTGATCGCCCTCCAGCTCGCCGGGGGCGGGCCCCTGCTGTTCGGCGCCGAGGCGCTCGCGGTGACGGGCGCCGACTCCGCCGCGCCCGCCGTCCGTTACCTGTACGAGGGCCGCGAGCAGACGCTGACCTGCGATTACGTCGTCGGCTGTGACGGCTTCCACGGCGTGACGCGCGCCGCAGTACCGGAGGGCGTGCGGACGACGTACGAGCGGACGTACCCGTACTCCTGGCTCGGCATCCTGGCCGACGCGCCGCCCGGGTACGACGAGCTGATCTACGCGCACTCCGAGCGCGGCTTCGCCCTGGCCAGCATGCGGTCCCCCACCGTCAGCCGGCTCTACCTCCAGGTGGAGAACGGCACCGACCCCGCCGACTGGCCCGACGCGCGGATCTGGGACGAGCTGGACGCCCGCCTCGCCCTCCGCCCGCAGCGCGGACAGCGCCCGCAGCGCGGGCGGCCGTTGGAGCGCGGCCCCGTCACCGCCAAGTCCGTTCTGCCCATGCGCAGTTCCGTCACCGAGCCGATGCGGTACGGCCGGGTGCTGCTGGCCGGGGACGCCGCGCACATCGTCCCGCCGACCGGCGCCAAGGGGCTCAACCTGGCGGCGGCCGACGTCATCGTCCTCGCGCGCGCCCTGGCCGAGGTGTACGGGACCGGCTCGACCGCCCTGCTCGACGCGTACTCCGACACCTGTCTGCGGCGGGTGTGGCGGGCTGAGCACTTCTCGTCCTTCATGACCACGACCCTGCACACCGATCCGGCGCAGTCCGCCTTCGAGACCCGCCTCCAGCTCGCGCAGCTCGACCGGATCGCGTCCTCGCCGCACGCCGCCGCCGAGCTGGCGGAGAACTACGCGGGGCTCCCCCTGACCGGCCCTCAGGCCGGCCCCGAGGACGATCCCTTGGCGGGCCTCGGGACGGATTCATCCGTACGCGTGAACCGACCTCGTACGGGCATCTGAGGGTAAACCCGCACGTACCCCTGCCCACCCCCATGAGGCAGGGGTGCGTGCGGCCACAACGACCGCTCCCCCCTGAGAACGGTCGAAACGTCAGGACCCTGACCGGAGAAACGGTATCGCCGGAGGCCTCCGGCGTGTGACGGTCAATCGACCGACAATCGGCACGGGAAATGTGACGGGTGAGACGCCGAGTGGTGCAAGAGGCGAATGAAACGCATGGGACGAACCCCCACCCCTTAGGGGGCCTTCCGGAGAAGAACCAGGACCCACCGCCCCCGCCGGACCCGCACGCCCCCGGTCCTGCCGAACGGGAATTCGTCGCCTTCGCGTTCCGGTACGCCCACCGGATCAGGGTCGTCGTGGTCTGCTCCGGCGCCCTGCTCGCCGTACCGGCCATGCCCGTCGGCTCCATGCCGGCCGCCGCGGCCGTCTCCGCCGGGGTCATCGTCTGGAGCGTGCTGCACTACCGGCTCGCACGGGCGGGCCGACACCCGCGCCGGACCCTCCTCGCCGACCTCGGGGTGCTGAGCGCGCTCTGCCTCACGCAGGCGCTGACCATTCCGGCCGCCCAGACCCGGTACGGCAGCACGTGGGTGCTGGTGGTCGTCAGCATCGTCGCCGTCGCCTACCAGCTCACCCACCCGGCACGGATCGCGCTGCCGCTGGCCGCGCTGCTCGCCGCCGTCGATCTGGCCGGCGCGGTGCTCGACCGTCCCGACGGCTGGACGTACGCGCTGCCCAACGTGGGCTGGCTCTTCGTCCAGACCCTGCTCTGCCAGGGGATGTACCGGCTCGTGCTGCGCGGCAGCAGGGCCGCCGACGCGGCGGGCGCGCGGGCCGCCGAGGCCCGGCGACGGCACGACGTCGCCCAGGCGCAGCGGTCGGCCGAGCGGGAACACCTCGCCACGCTGCACGACACCGCGTGCGCCACCCTGCTGATGGTCTCGGCGCACGGCGGCTCCCTCAGCCCGGACGTGGTCCGCACCCAGGCGGGCAAGGACCTGCGCAGGCTGGCGGCGGAGCGCGCGCCCGCCGGCGAGACGCATGAGACCGACGCGGCACACGAGGAGCACGAGGCGGGCCTGGCCGACCTGACGCGGGAACTGCTCGCCGAACTCGACGGCCACCCCCTCTCCGTACACGCCGCGTTCGGCCGTACGCCCGGCTCCCTGGGCCCGGTCCCGCGCCCCGTCGCCGTCGCACTGCGCGGCGCGCTGGGGGAGGCCCTGCGCAATGTGGCCCGGCACGCGGGTGTCCGGGCCGCGACGGTGACGGCGACCCGGGACGGCGACACCCTCACCGTCGTCGTACGCGACGAGGGCGCCGGCTTCGACCGGGCACGCGTTCCGGCACACCGCCGGGGGCTGGCCCGCTCGATCGCCGAGCGGATGGAGTCGGCGGGCGGCCGGGCCACGATCGTCTCCCGCCCCGGCGAGGGCACGACCGTACGGCTGGAGTGGCCCCGTGTCTGACCGACAGCCAGATGCCACGAGGAAAGCCGCGGTCGACCGCGTCGACGCCGATCCGCTGACCGACCGGATCGCCCGGGACATGCGCGCCGGGCTGCGCGTGGCCGGGCTGTTCATCCTCACCGCCGTGCACCTCGGGCTCGCCCTGCCCGCCCTGCTCGCCAGCCTGCGCGGCTACGACCAGCCCTGGGTCCAGCTCTTCGCGTTCACCCTGCTGACCCTCCTCATCATGGCGGACGCGCTGCTCGGCGCCGACGGGCGCGGCCGACCGCTCCCGTGGGTGGTGCTCGGCCTGACCTGCACCGTCGTGGCGTCGACCGTCGCCACCAGCCGGCTGCCCGTGGAGGAGTTCATCGGGACCCCGCACTGGACGTTCCTGGAGATCGGCTGGTTCGGGGTGCTGCTGCTCTTCGACGCCGGGCTGGGGCCGACGCTCGTCTTCATCGGCGGCCATCTCGCCGTCACCCTCGCGCAGTTGCTGCTCGCCGGGGTACCGACCCGGCAGGCGGCCTCCGGCATGGCCGTCAGCGCCCTGGCCATCTGCACCTTCCAGGTCGCCGCCGCGATGCTGGCCCGCTCGCTCGGGGAGTGCGCCGCCGCGGCGAGCGCCACGGGGCGCGAACAGGAGCGTGTCCGTACGGAGGCCGCCGTCGCCGCCCAGGTCCACGCCGACCAGCGGGCCCGCTACGCCGAACTCGGCCGCTCCGTGCTGCCGTTGCTGACCGGGCTCGCCGACGGTTCGCTCGCACCGGGGGACGGGACCGTACGGCGCCGCTCCGCCGTCGAGGCAGCCCGGCTGCGGCGGCTCTTCGCGGAGCGCGACCACGCGCACGATCCGCTGCTCCACGAACTACGCGCCGGTATCGACGTCGCCGAACGCCACGGCGTCGACGTCCAGCTCGCCGTGCGCGGGGCCTCGACCCCGGTGGACCGGCGGCTGCGCCGCGCGCTCACCGAGCCGGTGCTCGCCGCACTCGCGACCGCCGAGCGCAGCGCCCGCGCCACGGTCGTGCGCGGCGGCGGCCTGGTGCGGGTGAGCGTCATGACGGACAGTCCGCTCACGGCGCTCACGGCGCTGGCGGAGATCCCCGAGCAGGCCGAGTACGGGGTGCGGGTGCGTACCGTACGCAGCGAGGGGCGGCTGCTGGTCGAGGCGTCCTGCGTCCTCGACGCCCCGGCGGACGGCATGACCCCGGCCGCGAGCACCGTTTCGGGCGGCGGCGCCGGCGACGCGCTCGCCGCCGTCCCCGCCGCCCGGGGTCACAGCTCGTCCAGCGACGTCAGCCCGTCCTGAATGGCCCGCGCGACCAGGTTCGCCTTGGTCGTCGCGGGCCGGCCCGCGTTGGCGTACTTGATCCGTACCCGCTCCAGATAGGTGTTCACCGTACGGACCGAGAGGCCCAGGCTCGCCCCGACCATGGCCTTGGACTCCGACTGGAACCACTCCAGCAGCACCTCCACCTCGCGCGGGGTCAGCGCGGGCCGCCCCTTGCGCGCGTCGCTGCCGAACGCCCCGGCCAGCGCGGGCGGTGTGTAGGGGCGGCAGTCGGCCGCCGCCAGGGTCGCCGCCATGAGGTGCCGTTCGCCCTCGGCCTTCGTGAGGTAGGTGAACGCGCCCAGATCCAGGCAGGTCAGCGCGGTCTCCTGGCTGTCCTGCATGGTGTAGACGATCACCTGCCGCTCCCGCGCGACCAGCTGCCGCAGCTCGGGGTAGGCGGGCAGCCCTGCCGACCTGCCTGGGCCGAGCTGGAGGTCCAGCACCACCACATCCGCGTCCCGGCCGGGTCCGCTCGTCGCCACCGACAGGTCGGGCCCCTTGGCGGTCACCGTGATCGGCCGCTCCGAGGCCGCGTACCAGGACTCGATGCCCGCGAGGACCACCGGATGGTCGTCGATGAGGGCGACGTTCACGGGATCGCTCACCGGGTCGCTCACAGGCGCGGTTTCGGGCATCCCTCATTGTCCGTCGCGCCGGGCCGCCGCCGGGCGGAAAGCGCCGGAAAGTGCCGCAGTAGGGCGGAAAACCGCCTGTGATAGCTTGCCGAGGCCAGTCGAACCCATGTACGTGGGTCAGGGAATCCGGTGCGAATCCGGAGCTGACGCGCAGCGGTGAGGGCGACGGGCGGGGCATCGGCCACTGGACGGAAGTCCGGGAAGGCGCTCCCGTCCGGATGACCCCGAGTCCGAAGACCTGCTGGCGGCCTCCGTCCGCGTCCCGTGGCGGGGGAGCACCGTACGACCGGGCTCCGCGCATGGGCCCTCGACGCAGAGGAACGACTCCGTGCCGATCGCACGTCTTGCCCGCCCCACCGCTCTTCTCCTCGCCGTCGGCACCCTGCTGCTGACCGGCTGCGGCGGACAGGGAACGACCGCCCAGGACAGCGCTCCGGGGGCCGGGTCCGGGGATGCCGGGAGCGCCGGCCATCCCCGTACCGTCATCAACTGCGGTCAGAAGGTACGGATCGACGCGCCGCCCGCGCGGGCCGTCTCGCTCAACCAGGGCACCACGGAGATCATGCTCTCCCTCGGCCTCGGCGACCGGATGGCCGGCACCGCCACCTGGACCGACCCGCTGCCCGAGGGCCTGGAGAAGGAGAACGCCAAGGTCGAGCGGCTGGCCGACAACGGCCCCTCCTTCGAAAAGGTCCTGGACGCCGAGCCCGACTTCGTCGCCTCCTCCTTCGAATCCACCCTGGGCAAGGGCGGCGTGGCCACGCGCGCGCAGTTCGAGAAGCTGGGCGTGCCGACGTACGTCTCCCCGTCCGACTGCGCCAAGGACAACACCGGCGCCACCGACGGATCGCGCGCGAAGCCGCTGACCATGGAGGACATGTACGGCGAGATCCGCGATCTGGCCACGGTGTTCGACGTCGAGGACCGGGGCGCCACGCTCATCAAGAACCTGAAGGACCGGATGAGCAAGGCGGTCGCCGGGATCGACGCGAAGAAGGCGAAGGACACCACCTTCCTCTACTGGTTCGCCAACTCAGAAGCCCCCTACATGGGTGGCTGCTGCGGCGCGCCCGGCATCATCACGGGGGCCGTCGGCGCGAAGAACGTCTTCGACTCCACCCATGACGAGTGGCCCCAGATCAACTGGGAGACGGTCGCCGACCGGAACCCCGACTTCCTGGTCGTCGGCGACCTCTCGCGCAAGTCGCAGACGGCCGAGACGGCGGCGAAGAAGATCGAGTTCCTGGAGACCAACCCGGCCACCAGGAACATGGACGCGGTGAAGCACCAGCGGTACGTCCGGCTCAGCGGCCAGGCGCTCAACCCGAGCATCCGTACGGTGGAGGGCGTCGAGCGGGTGGCGGCGGCGCTGCGCGCGTACGCGCCCGCCAAGTGACCACCGCCGAGCGGGACACGCCCCCGGAGCCGGCCACGACGATCGAGCGGGACTCGGCACCGGAGTCGGCACCGGAGTCGGCACCGGAGTCGGCACCTGAGTCTGAGCCGCCGGCGCCCGCCGTGCCGGGCGCGGTCCCGCCCCCGGCCGGCCGGTTCCGCCGGGTCCGGACGGCGGCCTGGGCCCGCCCGGTCGGCTGGGCCTGCGCCCTCGCCGCGCTCGCGGTCTCCGTCGCCGTGGCGATCACCATCGGGCCCGCGGACATCCGCGTCGGCGACGTCTGGTCGGTCGTCGCCGCGCACCTGGGCTGGGGCGAGTCGCACCTCACCGCGATCCGCGACGGCATCGTCTGGAACCTGCGGCTGCCGCGCACCCTGCTCGCCGCCGTGTGCGGCGCCGGGCTCGCGGTGTGCGGCGCGATCATGCAGTCCCTGCTGCGCAACCCGCTCGCCGACCCCTTCGTCCTCGGGGTCTCCTCGGGGGCGTCCACCGGCGCGGTCCTGGTGGTCGTGCTCGGGGCCGGGGGAGGGGCGCTGTCCATCTCGGGCGGCGCGTTCCTCGGCGCGCTGTGCTCCTTCGCGATGGTGCTGGTGCTCAGTCACACGCTGGGCGGGACGACGGACCGGGTGGTGCTCTCCGGGGTCGCCGCGATGCAGCTCTTCTCCGCCCTCACCTCCTTCGTCGTGATGACCTCCGCCGACGCGGAGACCACGCGCGGGGTGCTGTTCTGGCTGCTCGGCTCGCTCAGCGGCGCCGACTGGACCGACGTCCAGGTCTGCGGCGCCGTCCTCGCGGTGGCGCTGCTGGTGTGCGGCGGGTACGCGCGCACGCTCGACGCGTTCGCCTTCGGGCAGGACGCCGCCGGGCACCTCGGCGTCTCCGTGGCCCGTACGCGCCTCGTCCTGCTCTGCGTCACCGCGCTGCTGACGGCCGCGCTGGTCTCCTCGGCCGGCGCGATCGGCTTCGTCGGGCTCGTCCTGCCGCACGCCGCCCGCGCCCTGGTCGGCCCGGGACACAGCAGGCTGCTGCCGGTCACCGCGGTGACCGGGGCGGTCTTCCTCGTGTGGGTCGACACCCTGGCCCGTACGGTGCTCGACCCGCAGGAGGTGCCGGTCGGCGTGGTGACCTCGCTCATCGGGGTACCGGCGTTCGTCCTGGTCCTCCACCGCACCCGGAGGACACGTTGACGACGACCGCACCGCCCGGCCTGACGGCCGACCGGGTCTCCCGTACCGCCGGGGGCCGGCTCATCCTCGACGGCGTCTCGATCACGCCCCCGCCCGGCGCCACGGTCGGGCTGCTCGGCCCGAACGGCTCGGGCAAGTCCACCCTGCTGCGGTTGCTCTCCGGTGTCCTCGCCCCCACCTCGGGCGTCGTCACCCTTGACGGCAGGACGCTCGGCGAGGTGGGCCGCAGGGCGGTCGCGCGCCGGGTCGCCGTGGTCGAGCAGCAGACCGACACGCAGGTCGAGCTGAGCGTCCGCGAGGTCGTACGTCTCGGCCGCGTCCCGCACCGCCGTGCCTGGTCGGCGCCGTCCGCCGAGGACGACGCCGCCGTACGGACGGCCCTGGACCGCACCGCGCTGACGGACCGCGCAGACCAGTCCTGGCACACCCTGTCCGGCGGCGAGCGGCAGCGCGTCCAGATCGCCCGCGCCCTCGCCCAGGATCCCCGCGAACTCCTCCTGGACGAGCCGACCAACCACCTCGACATCCAGCACCAACTGGAGCTGCTGAACCTGGTCGCCACGCTCCCGGTCACCACCGTCATCGCCCTGCACGACCTGAACCTCGCCGCGATGTACTGCGACGAGGTCGTGGTCCTGCGCCAGGGGCGCGCGGTGGCGGGCGGCGTCCCGGCCGATGTCATCACCGAGGATCTGATCGCGGACGTCTACGGCGTACGGGCGGCGGTCACCCGGGACGACGGCGGGGGACGGCCCCATGTGCGGTTCCTCGGCACGGTCCCCCGGGGCCGCGGCGGCTCCGGGCAGCCCGGAGCCTGGGTGACGGGCGCAGGGGCCCCGGAGCCCGGGTGACGAGCGGGAAAGGCTTACTGCATATGATGCGCAAGTGCCGAACTACCGCATTCGAACCGCGACCCCTCAGGACGCCGACGCCGCCCGCGTGGTGATGCTCGACACCGTTTACCACGACTTCCGTTCGGGGTATGTGCCGCGCTGGCACGGCGACATCATCGACATAGAGGCCGCCTACCTCGTCCCCGCGCGCCACACCCTGCTGGTCGCCGTGGAAGAGGGCGGAGTTGAGGGGGAGGGTGGTGCGGAGACGGTCGTCGCCACCGCGGCCCTCGACTCGCGAGGCCCGGCACACCCACCCAACCCCCTGTGGCTCGCGGAGCGTTACCCGTCCGGGGAGACCGCCCAGCTCCGCCGGGTCTACGTACGTCCCGCCCACCGCCGCCAGGGGCTCGCGCGCGAGCTCGTGCGGGAGCTGCTGGACTTCGCCGCGGCGGACGGCGGCTACTCCTCGGTCTATCTGCACACCGACCCGGCGGTCACCGGCGCAGAGCCGTTCTGGCGGTCGCTCGGGAAAGTGGTGTGCGACGAGCGGGAGGGCTCGGAGGGCGGCGCCGGGGCTCCCGGGCCCCCCGGTGGCGCGGGGAGCGTCGTCCACTTCGAAGTCCCCATGGTCTGACGCGAAGCCCCTCGACCGGCCTGGTGAAAACGATTGTCATGTAGCCTTTCGTTCGCCCTTGCCCGAGGGACCCGCACAAGGCCGCTCATCGCGTAGAGAACGAGGACCATGCGCCCTGCCCACCGCCGCCGCCCGGCCGCCGGTCTGCTGCTCGCTCCCCTGCTCGCCCCGCTGCTCACCGGCTGCTTCGCCGCCGACGGTGGCTCCTCCGGCGCGCCGGGCTCCGGCTCCGGGGCGTCCGACGGTGCGCGGCTGCGGATCGCGCTGGCCTTCCCGCCGTCCGAGAACCTCTCCCCGTACGGCGCCGACGCCACCCTCCTCAGCCGGCTCGGCGTCACCGAGGGGCTGACCCGGCTGGACGGCAACGGCGCGCCCGCGCCCGCCCTCGCCGAGTCCTGGCGCCGGGAGAACGGCCGCAGCTGGCTCTTCACCCTGCGCGACGCCACCTTCCAGGACGGGGCGCCCGTCACCGCCGACGCGGTCGCCGCCGCCCTCACCCACGCCACGGACGCCACCCCCGTACCCACCGCGCTCGCGGGCGTGAAGCTCACCGCCCAGGCCTCCGGCGACCGTACGGTCCGCGTCACGACCGCGACCGCCGACCCCGTACTGCCACTGCGGCTGGCCGGACCGAGCCTGGCCGTCCTCTCCCCGAAGGCGTACGGGAAGCCGTCGGAGGGGGCCGGCAGGAAGGGGGCCGCGAAGACCGGCACCCCCGACCCGGTCGGCCACGCCACCGGCCCGTTCACCCTCACCAAGGTCAACGGCTCCGCCTCCGCCACCCTCGACCGCTTCGACGACTACTGGGGCGGCCGGGCCCAGGCGTCCGGCATCGACGCCAAGTTCATCGCCGACGGCACCGCACGCGCCAACGCGCTGCGCACCGGCGAGGAGGACATCGCCGAGGCCGTACCGGTCTCGCAGGCCGCCTCCCTGCCGAAGGGCGTCGCACGCGAAGTGCCCACCGCCCGCACCACCAGCCTCTTCCTCAACACCCGCTCCGGCGTCTTCGCCGACCCGGAGATACGGGCCGCCGCCCGCCGGGCCATCGACACCTCCGTACTCGCCAAGAACGTCTACGAGGGATACGCCGACCCCGGCAAGGGCGTCTTCGGCCCCGCCCTGAACTGGGCGGAAGGCCTGCGCCAACAGCCCGTCGGGCGCGCGGAGCCGGCCACCGCCGCGCAGGTCAAGGGGGCCACCGTCACCCTCGCCACGTACGACAACCGGCCCGAGCTGCCCGAGGTCGCCCAGGTCCTCCAGCAGCAGCTGGAGAAGGCCGGCTTCACCGTCGAGCTGACCGTGCGGGAGTCCTCGCGGATCGAGAGCGACGCGCTGGCCGGGAAGTTCGACGCGTTCGTCGGCGCGCGCAACACCATGCTCGACACCGGCGACCCCGTCTCCGTCCTCGCCTCCGACTACACCTGCGACGGCACGTACAACCTGGCGCTGCTCTGCGACAAGGCCGTCGACCGGGCCGTCGCCGCCGCCGACACCGTCGCGGACCCGGAACAGCGGCGGCGCGCCGTGATGGCCGCCGAGGCGCGGATCCTCGGTACGGACGCGGTCGTCCCGCTCGTCCACCAGCGCAACGTCCTCGGCGTCGCCACCGCCGTACGGGGCGCACTGCTCGACCCGTACGAACGCGCCCTCGTCGCCCCCGGCACCCGACGCTGAGCGGACGACCTGCATGAACCACCCCCCGGCCGGACGCGCGCCCTTCACCGCGCCCCCCGGCCTCGCCGTCCTCTGGCGCGCCGTCCTCGCGGGCGGCCTGCTCTGCCTCATCGGCCTGCTGCCCTGGCTCTCGCGCACCGACCCCGCGCTGACCGTGCTCAAGGCGCGCTCCGCCGAACGTGACCCCACCCCCGAGGCCCTCGGCGCCGTACGGGACCAACTCGGCCTCGGCGCCGGACCCGGCCACCTCCTCGGACAGTGGCTCGGCGGGCTGACGCGCGGGGACGCGGGCGAGTCGTGGATCTCCGGATCCGCCGTACTGCCCGCCGTCGGCCAGGCGATGGGCGTCTCCCTGCTGCTGATGGCCGTCGCCATGACGGTCGCCGTCGCCACCGCCGGGGCCGTGTGCGCCCGTACGCTCCGGCGCGGCGCGCGGCGCACGCCCGGCGTGCCACGCGCCGGGGGAGCGGCGGCCATGCTCGCCGCGCTGCCCGAGTTCCTGACGGCGTCCGTCCTGGCCACCGTGGTCGGCGTACAGCTCGGCTGGCTGCCCGCGCTCGGCTGGTACGGACCCGCGTGGCTGGTGCTGCCCGCGCTCGCCCTCGGCCTGCCCGCCGGCGCGCTGCTCGGCCGGATCCTCGACGACGCGCTGCCCGGCGCCTTCAACGAACCGTGGGCGCTCGCGGCGGCTGCGCGCGGCATCCCGGGCCACCGGATCGCCCGGCAGGCGCTGCGCCGCTGCCTTCCCGGCCTCCTGCCCAACCTGGGCCTGTTCGTCGTCGGCCTCACCGGCGGCTCGGTCGCCGTGGAGCAGATCTTCGACATCCCGGGCCTCGGCCGGCTCACCCTCGAAGCCGCCATCGCCCAGGACCTGCCCGTACTCCAGGCGGGCACCCTCGCCCTGCTCCTGCTCGCCGCCGCCGCGGGCGGCCTCGCGCGCTCCACGGCGCACCTCATGCTCGGGGCCGTGCTGCGGGACGGCGCGCTCCAGTCCCCGCACCGGCCCACGCCCCCGCCGGGCCGCGCCCTGCCCCTGGCGTACGGCGCGCTCCTGCTCGGCGTCATCGGCGCCGGGCTCGTCCGCGACCCGCTGCGCCTGGACACCGCCGCGCGGCTCCAGGCACCGTCCTGGGCGCATCCGTTCGGGACGGACGCCCTCGGCCGCGACGTCCTGGCCCGGATCGGACACGGCGCGCTCACCACCCTCGCGCTCGCCCTGGCGGTCAGCGCCGCCGCGCTCCTCCTCGGCGTACTGCTCGGGCTCGTACCGAAGGTGTCGGGGGCGGCCGTCGACACCGTCAACGCCGTGCCGCCCGTCCTCGCCGGGCTCCTCGTCGCCGGGGCCGCGGGCAGCGGCCCGGCCACCCCGGCGCTCGCGGTGGCCGCGGTCGCCTGGGCGCCGCTGGCCGCGCACGCCTCCGCGCTGCTCCTCCAGGAACGCGCCACCACCCACCTCGCCGCCACCCGCGCGCTCGGCGCGGGCCCGCTCCACCTGCTCCGCCGCGAGCTGCTGCCCGCCGTCGTACCGCCGGTGGCCCGGCACGCGCTGGTCAGGCTGCCCGCCGTCGCGCTCGCCCTGGCCTCCCTCGGCTTCCTCGGGCTGGGCGCGCAGCCGCCGTCGCCCGAGTGGGGCCTGCTGCTCGCCGAGAACCTGCCGTACGCGGAGCGCGCGCCCTGGGCGGTGTTCGCGCCGGCCGCCGTACTGGCCCTGCTGGGCGCGCTCGCGGTGTCGGCGGCGGGCGGGACACGGGGCCGGCCGCGCACGCCCAGGACGACCGGGGCGGCCAGGACCGACGCCTTCGTGATCGCCGCCCCGAAGGAAGCCTGATGACCGGGTCGGGGGACAGAGGCCCTGGGCGCGGAGACGGGGACACGGGCGTGCGCGCGCCCCCGTCCGGCGCCGCACCTCAGCCCCAGGCCGAAGGCGCCGTGTCCCGGTCAGGCCCGCCGTCCGGCCCCTCGTCAGGCCCACTGCCCGGCCCCTCGTCCGGCCCGCCGCCCGGCCCCCGATTCGGCACCCGGCTCCGGTCCGGCTTCGGCGTGTGGGGCGGACTCGGCCCGCTCCTCCGCCTCCTGATCCTGACGCAGCTCGCCTTCAACGTCGGCTTCTTCGCCGTCCTCCCGTTCCTCTCCGACCACCTCGGCGGAGCCATCGGCATGGCGGGCTGGCTGGTCGGCCTCGTCCTGGGGCTGCGGACCTTCAGCCAGCAGGGGCTGTTCGTCGTCGGCGGCGCCCTGGCCGACCGGTACGGCGTACGGCCCGTGGTGCTGGCGGGGTGCGTGCTGCGTATCGCCGGGTTCACCTGGCTCGGCTTCGCCGAGCGGTCCTGGTCCGTCATCGGCGCCGTACTGCTCACCGGCTTCGCCGCCGCCCTGTTCTCACCCGCCGTCGAGTCCGAGGTGGCCCGCCAGGCCGTGGCCAGGGAGGAGACGGGCGGCGGCGACCGTACCGGCGTGCTGGCGCTGTTCACCATGGCCGGACAGGCGGGCGCCTTCGCCGGACCGCTGCTCGGCGCGCTGCTGCTGGAGGTGGACTTCCGTACGGTCTGCCTCGCCGGCTCCGTCATCTTCGTGCTCGTCCTCGCGGGCCACTGGTGGCTGCTGCCGCAGCACATACCCGGCCGTACGCCGACCAGGGGCCCCGGCGGCGTACGCGGCCTGCTCGGCAACCGGCGCTTCCTCGCGCTCTGCCTGGCGTACGGGACCTACCTCCTCGCGTACAACCAGCTCTACCTGGCCGTCCCGGCCGAGGTGGAGCGCGCGGCGGGCTCCCAGGCGCCGCTGGCCTGGCTCTTCGCGCTCTCCTCGCTGCTCGTCGTCACCGCGCAGCTCCCCGTCACCCGCTGGGCCGCCGGCCGGCTCGACCCGCGCCGCTCCATGACGGCCGGCCTGGTCCTGCTGTCGGCCGGCTTCGCCGTCGTCGCGGCGGCGCGCCCCGCCGCCCTGACGGGCGCCTGGGGACTGGCGCCGGTCGCGGGCTTCGTCGCCCTGCTCACCCTCGGCCAGATGCTGACGGCCCCGGCCGCCCGCGCCTGGGTCCCCGACCTCGCCGCCCCCGGGAGACTGGGCCTCTACGTCGGCGCGCTGTCGTCCGTCTCCGGCCTGATCGTCCTCGCCGGCAGCGCGGCCACGGGTTCCCTCCTCGACTCGGGCCTTCCGGTGGCCTTGCCGTGGCTGGTCCTCGCCGCGATCCCGCTGGCGGCCACGGCGCTGCTCCCGCGCCGCCGCCCCGCGAGCGGCGCACCCCGGTAGCGCGCGGTCGGCGCCGGGCGATTGTCAGTGGTGCCCCCTACCGTGGGCGCCATGACCGTTACGAGCGCCGAACACCTGCGATACGAACGCCTCTGCGCCGAGATCGTCACGCAGACCGCGCTGCTCACCGCCGACATCGCGGGCCAGGACCTGACCGTCCCCGTGGACTCCTGCCCGGGGTGGAACACGGGGCAGCTCCTGCGGCATCTGGGCGGGGCCCAGCGCTGGGCCGAGGAGATCGTCCGCACCCGGGCGACGGGGCCCCTTCCCGACGAGCACTTCCGGGACCTGTCCGCCTGCCAGGACGAGGACCCGGCCGTGGTCGGGCCCTGGCTCACCGAAGGGGCCGCCCGGCTCGCGGGGACGCTGCGGGCCGCGGGCCCCGGCACGGAACTGTGGACGCCGGTTCCCGGCGGATCCACGGACTTCTACGCCCGCCGGTTCACCCACGAGACCGTCGTCCACCGGGCCGACGCGACCCTCGCCGCCGGTGCGCCGTACATCCTCGACACCGAGGTCGCCCTCGACGCCTTCGACGAGTGGATGGAGCTGGGCTCGCTCCCGATGCACTTCGAGGCCCACCCGTGGACGCGCGAGCTGCTCGGCCCCGGCCGCACGCTCCACTTCCACGCCACCGACACCCCGCCCGAGGCGGCGGCGGAGTGGCTGGTCGACCTCACCGGCGAAGCTCTGGCCTGGCGCCGGGCCCATGAGGAGGCCGCCGTCGCCGTGCGCGGTCCGCTGACCGACCTCCTCCTGCTCGTCTACAAGCGGCGTCCGGCCGGGGGCGAGGACATCGAGATCCTCGGCGACCGCGCACTGCTCGACTTCTGGCTGGAACGCGTCAGCTTCGGCTGAGACGACGGCTTCGGCTGGACGACGGCCACGGCTACGGCTACGGCAGGGACGACTATCCCTGCGGATCCTGCGGACGGGACATCCTCAGCGCCAGCTCACGCAGCAGCTCCTCCGACGAGATGTCCGTACGCCCGGCGTCATGGACCCGGGCCAGCTCCGTGAAGACGAAGGTGAACGCCCCGATGAGCTGCATGATCGGGGGCAGCGCCGCCTCCGTCACCGAGTGCGCCGCCTCCAGCGGGGTGGCCTCCGAGGAGACCGTGAAGGACGGGAAGACCTCCGCGAGCAGCGAACCGATCTGCCCCGCCCCGCTGTCGCCGCCGGGCTCCGCGCCGGCCGCCGGCTCCTCGGCGGCCACCCCGCCGGGCTCCGCGTCGCGGTCGGCCGTGCGGATCCACTCCGCGGACTGCGTGAGAATGCCGATGGCCCTGAGGACGACTTCGTTCTGCTCCATGGACCAAGACTCTATGGGGGCGTAAGCGGGTTGATCACCGTTCCCGGTACGGCGCCCGCTCGGGCGCCGCGCCCGCGTCGTCCGAGCGGAGCACGAGGCGGGAACGAGGCGGGCGCGAGGCGGGGCGGAAGTCGGCAAAACCCGGACGCGGCACCGGCTTCGGACCTACTCTCAAGTTGTGTCTGGAGCGTCCGGCCGGGTGCTCGTTGTCGACGACAACAGGGTCATCAGGCAACTGATCAGGGTCAATCTCGAACTTGAGGGCTTCGAGGTCGTGACCGCGGCCGACGGTGCCGAATGCCTGGACGTGGTCCACCAGGCCGCCCCCGACGTCATCACCCTCGACGTGGTCATGCCACGCCTCGACGGCCTGCGCACCGCCGCCCGGCTGCGCGCCGACCCCCGTACCAGCAGGGTGCCCATCGCGATCGTCAGCGCCTGTACGCAGTACGAGATGGACACCGGCACCGCCGCCGGGGTGGACGGCTTCCTCGCCAAGCCCTTCGAACCGGCCGACCTCATACGCCTCGTACGCCGCCTGTGCCACCAGGAGGGCCCACCGTCCCTGGACGGCCGGCACGGCGCCGGACACGCGGGCCACACCCTGGGCTGACCGCATCGCGAAACCGGTTGGCGGGAAGCCCCCCTCCCTCCCCTAGGCTTGCCCCCGTGACCCCCGCAGAGCTCTCCCGAACCGTGCTGCACGCCGTGTGCCGCGCGGTCGAGGACGACGCCCTGCCGGGGCCCGTGCCCGAACGGGTCGCGGTCGACCGGCCCCGCCCCGGCGGCCGGGGGGACTACGCCACCAACGTCGCGCTCCGGCTCGCGGGCCCCGCCGGGCGCCCGCCCCGCGAGGTCGCCGAGATCCTGCGCACCGTCATCCTGCGCACCGCACCCGGATCCGGCATCGCCCACGTGGAGATCACCGGGCCCGGCTTCCTGAACTTCACCCTGGCCGCCGGCCGCCGCGAGGACGCCCGCGCCGGGCTGCTCCGTACGATCCGGCGCGCCGGGACGCGTTACGGGCACGGCGACGCCCTCGCCGGTACCACCGTCGCCCTGGCACCCGCCGAGGAGCCACGGGCCGCCCTGTGGACCCGTACGGCCGTGAAGCTGCTCCGTACCCAGGGCGCCGAGGCCGCCGTCGTCCCCGGCGCCGCCGAGGCGCTGCGCCCGGTCCCGGTCCCCGCGCCCGTCACCGCCGAAGACCTGTACGCGCGGCTCGGGCCCGACGCCGCCCACTGGGCGCTGCTGCGGCCCGCCGCGCACGACCGGCCGTACACCGACGGCGAGGCCGCCCGCACGCTGCTCGTCCAGCGCGAGAGCAACGGACTCTTCCTCACGCGCTACGCGCACGCCCGCACGCGCGCCACCGCGCGCGCCGCCGCACAGCTCTCCCTCACCCCGGCGGAGACCGGCGGGACGGACAGCACGGACGCGACGGACGTGACCGACGTGACGGACGCGACCGACGTGACCGACGGCACGGGCGCGACAATCGTCGAGGAGCCCGCCACCGCCCTCCTCACCCTCCTCGGCGACCACCCCGCCGTACTCGAAGCCGCCGCCCGGCTGCGCGCCCCCGACCGGCTCGCCCGCCACCTCGAACACACCGCGGACGCGTTCCTGCGCTTCCAGGAGACCTGCCGGCCGCTGCCCCTCGGCGACGAGAAACCCTCGGCCGCCCACCGGTCCCGGCTCGCGCTCGCCGAAGCCACCGGGACGGTGCTGGCCGGCGGCCTGTCCCTGCTCGGCGTCGATGCCCCGGAGCACCTGTGAACGGAGCATCCATGAACGTTCCGCACACCTCTGAGAAGAAGCCAAGAGAGCCACGCACATGAGCCGTTCCGCACACCCCGCAGGCCCCCGCCACGCCGACGTACTCACCGAGGGCCACTACACGGCCCCCGCCGCCGACCTCAACGCCCTGGACGCGAAGGTCTGGTCGCGTACGGTGCGCCGCGGCGACGACGGCGTGGTGAGCCTCGCGGGGATCGAAGTGACCAGGCTGGCCGAGGAGTTCGGCACGCCGGCGTACTTCCTCGACGAGGCCGACTTCCGTGCCCGCTGCCGCGCCTGGGCCGACGCCTTCGGCAAGGACGCGGACGTCTTCTACGCCGGCAAGGCATTCCTCTCCCGCGCCGTCGTGCGCTGGCTGCACGAGGAAGGGCTCAACCTCGACGTGTGCTCCGGCGGCGAGCTGGTCACCGCCCTCTCCGCCGGGATGCCCGCCGAACGCATCGCCTTCCACGGGAACAACAAGTCCACCGAGGAGATCGAGCGCGCCGTCACCGCCGGGGTCGGCCGGATCGTCCTCGACTCCTTCCAGGAGATCGTGCGGGTCGCCCACATCGCCCAGCGCCTCGGCAAGCGCCAGCCCGTGCAGATCCGGGTCACGGTCGGGGTGGAGGCGCACACGCACGAGTTCATCGCCACCGCCCACGAGGACCAGAAGTTCGGCATCGCCCTCGCCGACGGACAGGCCGCCGAGGCCGTCCGCAGGGCACTCAAGCTCGACGGCCTCGAACTGATCGGGGTCCACTCGCACATCGGCTCGCAGATCTTCGACATGGCCGGCTTCGAGGTCTCCGCCCGCCGCGTCGTCCAGCTCCTCGCCGAGGTGCGCGACGAGCACGGCGTGGAACTGCCGGAGATCGACCTCGGCGGCGGCCTCGGCATCGCGTACACCTCCGAGGACGACCCGCGCGAGCCGCACGACATCGCCAAGGCGCTCACCGACATCGTCACCCGTGAGTGTGAGTCCGCCGGGCTCCGTACGCCCCGCATCTCCGTCGAACCGGGGCGCGCCATCGTGGGCCCGACGGCCTTCACGCTGTACGAGGTCGGCACGATCAAGCCGCTCGAAGGGCTCCGCACGTATGTCAGTGTGGACGGTGGCATGTCCGACAACATCCGTACGGCTCTCTACGACGCCGAGTACAGCGTGGCGCTGGTCTCCCGCTCCTCCGACGCCGAGGCGATGCTGACCCGCGTCGTCGGCAAGCACTGCGAGAGCGGCGACATCGTCGTGCGGGACGCGTTCCTCCCCGCCGACCTGGCCCCCGGCGACCTGCTCGCGGTGCCCGCCACCGGCGCGTACTGCCGCTCGATGGCGAGCAACTACAACCACGCGCTCCGGCCGCCCGTCGTCGCCGTCAAGGACGGCGAGGCCCGGGTGATCGTCCGGCGTGAGACGGAGGAAGATCTCTTGCGTCTCGATGTCGGTCACTGAAATACATGTCTCGCAATCTGGACGAGGGGCAGAAACTCCCGTCCGGTGAGTGAGACTGGTTGGCAATCACGCTTCCGGCGGATCTCGACGGCCGGTCGCGTGCGATGACATTGGATGAAAGGCGTAGGTCGGATGATGCGTACGCGTCCGCTGAAGGTGGCGCTGCTGGGCTGTGGTGTGGTCGGCTCAGAGGTGGCGCGCATCATGACGACGCACGCCGACGACCTCGCCGCGCGGATCGGGGCCCCGGTGGAGCTGGCCGGGGTCGCCGTCCGGCGCCCTTCCAGAGGTCGCGCCGGCATCGACCCCTCGCTCATCACCACCGACGCGACCGCCCTGGTCAAACGGGGTGACATCGACGTGGTGGTCGAGGTCATCGGCGGCATCGAGCCCGCCCGTACGCTGATCACCACCGCCTTCGAGCACGGTGCCTCCGTCGTCTCCGCCAACAAGGCGCTGCTCGCCGAGGACGGCACGACGCTGTACGACGCCGCCGCCCGGCACGGCCGCGACCTGTACTTCGAGGCGGCGGTCGCGGGCGCCATCCCGCTGGTCAGGCCGTTGCGTGAGTCGCTGGCGGGGGACAAGGTCAACCGCGTCCTCGGCATCGTCAACGGCACGACCAACTTCATCCTCGACCGGATGGACAGCGCGGGCGCCGGCTACTCCGAGGCGCTCGACGAGGCCACCGCCCTCGGGTACGCCGAGGCGGACCCGACCGCCGACGTCGAGGGCTTCGACGCCGCCGCCAAGGCCGCCATCCTCGCCGGGATCGCCTTCCACACCCGCGTAGGCCTCGACGACGTGCACCGCGAGGGCATCACGGAGGTCACCTCCGCCGATCTCGCCTCCGCGAAGCGCATGGGCTGCACGGTCAAGCTCCTCGCGATCTGCGAGCGGGCCGCCGACGGCCGCTCCGTCACCGCCCGCGTCCACCCGGCCATGATCCCGCTCAGCCACCCGCTCGCCTCCGTGCGCGAGGCGTACAACGCGGTCTTCATCGAGGCCGAGGCGGCCGGGCAGCTCATGTTCTACGGCCCCGGCGCGGGCGGCTCCCCGACCGCCTCCGCCGTCCTCGGCGACCTCGTCGCCGTCTGCCGCAACAAGCTCGCCGGGGCCACCGGGCCCGGGGAGTCCGCGTACACCCAGCTTCCCGTCAGCCCCATGGGCGACGTGGTGACGCGCTACCACATCAGTCTCGACGTGGCCGACAAACCGGGTGTGCTCGCCCAGGTCGCGACGGTCTTCGCCGAGCACGGCGTGTCCATCGACACGGTCCGCCAGAAGGGCCGGCAGGACGGTGCGGGCGAGGCCGCCCTCGTCGTCGTCACCCACCGCGCGGCCGACGCGGCCCTCTCGGGGACCGTCGCGGCGCTGCGCAAGCTCGACACCGTGCGCGGTGTCGCCAGCATCATGCGTGTTGAAGGGGAGTAAGGGACCCATGACCAGCAATGGCCTGACCAGCAGGGACAGCCGTGAGGGCGTCCACCAGTGGCGCGGCATCATCGAGGAGTACCGGCACCGCCTCCCGGTGACCGAGAAGACGCCGGTCGTCACCCTCCGCGAGGGCGGTACGCCGCTCGTTCCGGCACAGGTGCTCTCCGAGCGCACGGGCTGTGAGGTACATCTCAAGGTCGAGGGCGCCAACCCCACCGGGTCCTTCAAGGACCGTGGCATGACCATGGCCATCACCCGGGCCAAGGAGGAAGGCGCCCAGGCGGTCATCTGCGCCTCCACCGGCAACACCTCGGCCTCGGCCGCCGCCTACGCCGTACGGGCCGGGATGGTCTGCGCCGTCCTGGTGCCCCAGGGCAAGATCGCCATCGGAAAGATGGGGCAGGCGCTGGTCCACGGCGCGAAGATCCTCCAGGTCGAGGGGAACTTCGACGACTGTCTGACGCTGGCCCGCTCGCTCTCCGACAACTACCCGGTGGCGCTGGTCAATTCGGTCAATCCGGTCCGTATCCAGGGCCAGAAGACCGCCGCGTTCGAGATCGTGGACGCGCTCGGCGACGCCCCGGACATCCACGTACTGCCGGTCGGCAACGCCGGCAACATCACGGCCTACTGGAAGGGCTACACCGAGTACGCCGCCGACGGCGTCGCGGGGCGCACGCCGCGCATGTGGGGCTTCCAGGCGTCGGGTTCCGCACCGATCGTGCGCGGCGAGATCGTCAAGGACCCGCACACCGTCGCCACCGCGATCCGGATCGGCAACCCGGCCTCCTGGCAGTACGCGCTGGACGCCCGTGACGAGTCCGGCGGCTTCATCGACGAGGTGACGGACCGTCAGATCCTCGCCGCCTACCGGCTGTTGGCCTCCCAGGAGGGCGTCTTCGTCGAGCCCGCCTCGGCCGCCTCCGTCGCCGGACTGCTCAAGGCGGCGGACGAGGGCAAGGTCGACCCCGGCCAGCGCATCGTGTGCACCGTCACCGGGAACGGCCTCAAGGACCCCGACTGGGCCGTCGCCGGGGCGCCCCAGCCGGTCACCGTGCCGGTCGACGCGGTCGCCGCGGCGGCCCGCCTCGGCCTCGTCTGACACCACCCCCCGCCCGGCCGGCGGAAGGCCGCGGAAACGAGTCCGGAAACGGGTCCGGGAGCGGTTCCGGGGACGGGTCAGGGGCGCGATGTACGCAGGATCGGCATCGGCGCACAGGCAGGCACGCGACACGCATCGTGCGCCTCCTGTGCGCCCTATGTCGCCACCGATCCATCCTTCGATAAGCTGTACCCAATCCGCCCCGCCGTATATGCCGTGGTGCTGCCGCTGTCGTGGCCCCGGGCGTTCCGCACGGCCTTCTCGAAACCTCCTCCCGCACCACCCGGAACCCCTCACAGCCACGCAGGTCCGCCGTAGATCCAGCAACTCGTCACTCCAGCAAGCCAGCAAGCCGGGCAAGCCCGGAGTCAAGCCCAGTACCGCAGTCACAAGGAGAGTCGTCAGAGCGATGGCCGGTCCCGCTTTCCGCGCCGCCGCCGTACGGGTGCGCACCCCCGCCACCAGCGCCAACCTCGGCCCCGGCTTCGACGCCCTGGGCCTGTCGCTGGGGCTCTACGACGACGTGGTGGTCCGGGTCGCCGACTCGGGACTGCACGTCGACATCGCGGGTGAGGGCGCCGAGACGCTTCCCCGCGACGAGAACCATCTGCTCGTACGGTCCCTCCGCACGGCCTTCGACCTGCTCGGCGGACAGCCGCGCGGTCTGGAGGTCGTCTGCGCCAACCGCATCCCGCACGGCCGTGGCCTGGGCTCCTCCTCGGCCGCCATCTGTGCCGGGATCGTGGCCGCCCGCGCCGTCACCATAGGCGGGGACGCGCGGCTCGACGACGCGGCGCTGCTGGAGCTGGCGACCGAGATCGAGGGCCACCCGGACAATGTCGCCGCCTGTCTGCTCGGCGGGTTCACGCTCGCCTGGATGGACGGGGGAGCGGCCCGCGCCATCAGGATGGACCCCGTCCGTTCCATCGTTCCGGTGGTTTTCGTACCCGCCAGGGCGGTCCTGACGGAGACGGCCCGCGGCCTGCTGCCGCGTACGGTCCCCCATGTGGACGCGGCGGCCAACGCCGGTCGTGCGGCCCTCCTCGTCGAGGCCATGACCCGGCGCCCCGAGCTGCTGCTGCCCGCCACGGAGGACCGCCTCCACCAGGACTACCGGGCACCCGCGATGCCCGAGAGCATCGCTCTGGTCAACCGACTGCGCGCGGACGGCGTCCCAGCGGTCGTGTCCGGCGCGGGCCCCACGGTGCTCGCGCTGGTCGAGGACGGCGCGGCCGACAAGGTCGCACGGCTCGCGGGGGAGGGATGGGCCGCCAACCGGCTCTCCCTCGACGCCGCGGGGGCGAGTGTTCTGCCGCTCGGCGCGTAGGGCTCGCAGAGCTCTTGGCGAGAACAGCCACAGGAGATTGCCGGTGAGTGAGAGGGGGAATGTTTGTTGGAGCCGGTAGTGTTAACCTCAAGTCTGCAACCGACGTCTTTCAGGCGCGGTGCTTCGTGTCCCACATCGGGACCGCCCTTCTTCCGGGAGCCTCCCCAACTGCCTGAGCAGCCTGCCTGAGCAGTTTTGAGCACGCACCGGAACCGGCACGACACCCCCCGTTTTTCCCAGCGGTGGGCCGAGCAGGGGGACCTCGGGCCGGACCCATCGCTTGTACGCACGTTTGCAGATTTCTCCGCCGTATACCCGGCGGGACCACCGCCCCGGCCCGGTCCACACGATGGGACCGCAGCCGGCAGCACAACCGGTCGCCGAGCCAGAAGGCCGACGTCCGCTCCAGGGAAGGACCCTTCGTGAGCGACACCACCGATCTGATGGGCGTGACTGCCGACAGCAGTGTCGACACCACCGCGCCCGCCGAAGGTGCTGCCACTGGCACCACCGCACGGCGCCGCCGCTCCGGCACCGGCCTTGACGGCATGGTCCTGGCCGAGCTGCAGCAGGTCGCGTCGGGCCTCGGCATCAGGGGCACCGCGCGGATGCGCAAGAGCCAGTTGATCGAGGTCATCAAGGAAGCGCAGGCCGGCGGCGGCTCGACGGCCAAGGCCGCCGGTGCCAACGGCAGCGCGGACGCAGAGACCAAGCCCAAGCGCAGGGCGACCTCCAAGGCCCGTACGGGCGAGGCCGCCGCGGCGGCCGAGGAGAAGGCGGGCCAGGCCGAGCAGGCCGTGACCCAGCAGCAGATCGACATCCCCGGCCAGCCCGCCAGCGACGACCAGCCCACGGGCGAGCGCCGTCGCCGCAGGGCCACCGCACAGGCCGGCAGCCCCGACACGAAGACGGAGACCGCGGCGGACGCCCCGGCCGACGTCAAGGTCGAGGAGCGGGCCGAGACGGCCGTGGCGGCCTCCGGCGCCCAGAGCGACGGCGACGGCCGGCGCGGCGACCGCCAGGACCGCGGCCAGCGCGGCGAGCGCGGCGACCGTGACCGCGACGGACGCCGTGACCGCCAGCGCGACCGCCGCGGCAAGGGCGACGACCAGCAGGGCGGCCAGCAGCAGGGCGGCGGCAACCGCCAGCAGCAGAGCGGCCGGGGCGACCGCGACAACCGCGGCGGCGGCCAGAGCCAGAACAACGGCCCCCAGAACAACGGCCCCCAGGACGACTTCGACGACGAGGCGGGCGGCCGGCGCGGCCGGCGCGGACGCTACCGCGACCGCCGTGGCCGCCGCGGACGCGACGAGTTCGGCCCCGGCGAGCCGCAGGTCGCCGACGACGATGTGCTGATCCCCGTCGCGGGCATCCTCGACATCCTCGACAACTATGCGTTCATCAGGACATCCGGCTACCTGCCGGGCCCGAACGACGTGTACGTCTCGCTCGCCCAGGTCCGCAAGAACGGCCTGCGCAAGGGCGACCACGTCACCGGAGCCGTCCGCCAGCCCAAGGACGGCGAGCGCCGCGAGAAGTTCAACGCGCTCGTCCGTCTCGACTCCGCCAACGGCATGGGGGCCGAATCCGGCCGCGGCCGCCCGGAGTTCCAGAAGCTGACCCCGCTCTACCCGCAGGACCGGCTCCGTCTGGAGACCGACCCGGGCGTGCTGACCACGCGGATCATCGACCTCGTCGCACCGATCGGCAAGGGCCAGCGCGGTCTGATCGTGGCCCCGCCGAAGACCGGCAAGACCATGATCCTCCAGGCCATCGCCAACGCGATCACGGTCAACAGCCCCGAGTGCCACCTGATGGTCGTCCTCGTCGACGAGCGGCCCGAAGAGGTCACCGACATGCAGCGGTCGGTCAAGGGCGAGGTCATCTCCTCGACCTTCGACCGTCCGGCCGAGGACCACACCACCGTCGCCGAACTGGCCATCGAGCGCGCCAAGCGCCTCGTGGAGCTGGGCCACGACGTGGTCGTCCTGCTCGACTCCATCACCCGTCTGGGCCGCGCGTACAACCTCGCGGCGCCCGCCTCCGGACGCATCCTGTCCGGTGGTGTCGACTCGACCGCGCTCTACCCGCCGAAGCGCTTCTTCGGCGCGGCGCGCAACATCGAGGACGGCGGCTCGCTGACCATCCTGGCCACCGCGCTCGTCGAGACCGGCTCGCGCATGGACGAGGTGATCTTCGAGGAGTTCAAGGGCACCGGCAACATGGAGCTCAAGCTCGACCGGAAGCTCTCCGACAAGCGCATCTTCCCGGCGGTCGACGTGGACGCGTCCTCCACCCGTAAGGAAGAGATCCTGCTCGGCAGCGACGAACTGGCCGTCGTCTGGAAGCTGCGCCGGGTGCTGCACGCGCTCGACCAGCAGCAGGCGATCGAGCTGCTCCTGGACAAGATGAAGAAGACCAAGTCCAACGCGGAGTTCCTGCTCCAGATCCAGAAGACGACGCCGGGCTCCAACGGCAACGACTGACCGGATCCCGCGGCGTCCCGCGGCACGAGAACCGCCCCGTCACTTCCGGTGACGGGGCGGTTCTCGTCGTACGGACCTTCCGGAGTCCGTACGACGACACCGGCGGGGAGCACCGGAGCCCCCTGGGAGTCGGCGGAGACCTCCGGAGACTAATCCCACACCCCCCGCACGGGCCCCTGGCCGCCCCATGGAGCCGTCCGCAGGCTGAAAGCGCAGGTGGAGAGCCGTACGGTGCGACGGGCGTCGCAGCGGGCCAGGAGCCGGTCCGTAACCCGTCCGCGCCGCTGTCCGGACATCTCCCCCGCATGCTGTGCAACCCTTCTTGGTGCTTCACTGTCTGTACAAGTGGCGACAAAGTGCGCCTCGTCATCACGGCAGGAGGTAGCGGGGCCCGCACGACGGACTGAGGGAGACCATGGGCGACGGGAACAGCAGCCGAATACGGGCCAGCGGCAAGCGCCGCAGGGAAAAGGGCGGGCGCCGCCGCGCGAGCGTCGTCGCCGCGTGGGCCGCGGCGGCCCTGGTCCTCGTCGGCGGCTCCGGGCTCGGGTACGTGTACTTCAAGCTCAACGGCAACCTGAACGGCGTCGACATCAACGCCCAGCTCGGCGGCGACCGCCCCGCCGACTCCGGCGACGGCTCCCAGAACATCCTCGTCCTCGGCTCGGACTCCCGCTCCGGCGCGAACGCCGCGTACGGCCACGACGGCGGTGGAGCCCGCTCGGACACCGCGATGATCGTCCACATCTACAAGGGCCACAAGAAGGCCAGCGTGGTCTCCGTGCCGCGGGACACGCTGATCGACCGCCCCGACTGCACCGGCCCCCACGGCGCCACCGAGGCGGGCCGGCGGCTCACCATGTTCAACACGGCGTACGAGGTCGGCGGCCCCGCCTGCGCGGTCAAGACCGTCGAACAGATGTCGGGCCTGCGGATGGACCACTACATCGAGGTCGACTTCACCGGCTTCAAGAAGCTCATCAACACCCTCGGCGGCGTGAAGATCACCACCACGCAGGCCATCGACGACCCGAAGAGCCACCTCAAGCTCGCCCCCGGCACGCACACCCTGAGCGGGGAGCAGTCCCTCGGCCTCGTACGGACCCGCCACAGCGTCGGCGACGGCAGCGACCTCGGCCGCATACAGGTCCAGCAGTCCTTCATCAAGGCGCTGATCGAGCAGGTCAAGAGCGTCGGCGTGTTCAGCAACCCGAAGAAGCTCTACGACCTCGCCGACACCGCCACCCGCACGATCACCCCGGACTCCCAGCTCGACAGCGTCAACAAGCTGGTCGGGTTCGCCGGCGGGCTCAAGGACCTCGGCGCCCAGGACGTCCACATGGTCACGCTCCCCGTCCGGTACGACCCGGCCGACCCGAACCGCGTCCTGCCCCTCCCGGCCGCCACCCAGCAGGTCTGGTCGGCCCTCAAGCAGGACAAGCCGATCCCCGCCTCCGCCACCCGGGACTCGGCGGGCGACAAGGGCTCCGCCCACAGCGTGGTCAACGCGGGCTGACGCGGCCGGGGGCTCTTCCGGGCGCCGGTGGAGGCGCCGGGAAGAGCCCCCGCGAGCCCCCGGAATACTTCCGGCCGCCCCCCGGTTTTGGGAGATACGGCCGGTCCTGGCAGACTGGTACGTCGGCCCCGGTTCACGTCCGCGCAATCAGCGCGTACGACCCGGCGCCCTCCCGAAACTAGGAGCACCCCTTGAAGCGCGACATCCACCCCACGTACGTCGAGACCCAGGTCAGCTGCACCTGCGGTGCGTCGTTCACCACCCGCAGCACCATCGAGTCGGGCACGATCCGTGCCGACCTGTGCTCCGAGTGCCACCCGTTCTACACGGGCAAGCAGAAGATCCTCGACACCGGTGGCCGTGTGGCCCGCTTCGAGGCCCGCTTCGGCAAGGCCGCCGGCTCCGCCAAGAAGTAGCGAGCCACCTGCGCCGGTCCTCGGCGCCCCGTACCCGCGGGGCGCCGGGACCGGCGCTTTGGCGTCCCGCAGCACCGCCGGCCCCCATCGCGGCAGCCTTCTTCCAGGCAGCATCTTCTGCACGGCAGCACCTTCTTTACGCACGCGTTCGTTACGCGCGTCACGCGAGAAACACGGAGCCCCCGAATGTTCGAGGCGGTCGAGGAACTGATCGGCGAGCACGCCGGTCTGGAGAAGCAGCTCGCCGACCCGTCGGTCCACGCCGACCAGGCCAACGCGCGCAAGCTCAACAAGCGTTACGCCGAGCTGACCCCGATCGTCGCCACGTACCGCTCCTGGAAGCAGACCGGCGAGGACATCGCCACGGCACGTGAGTTCGCCGCCGACGACCCCGACTTCGCCGCCGAGGCCAAGACGCTGGAGAAACAGCGCGACGAGCTGACCGAGAAGCTGCGCCTGCTCCTCGTGCCGCGCGACCCCAGCGACGACAAGGACGTCATCCTGGAGGTCAAGGCCGGCGCGGGAGGCGACGAGTCCGCGCTCTTCGCCGGCGACCTCCTCCGCATGTACCTGCGGTACGCGGAGCGCGTCGGCTGGAAGACCGAGATCATCGACGCCACCGAGTCCGAGCTGGGCGGCTACAAGGACGTCCAGGTCGCCGTCAAGACCAAGGGCGGCAACGGCGCCACCGAGCCCGGCCAGGGCGTCTGGGCGCGGCTCAAGTACGAGGGCGGCGTGCACCGCGTGCAGCGCGTGCCCTCCACCGAGTCGCAGGGCCGCATCCACACCTCGGCCGCCGGTGTGCTCGTCACGCCCGAGGCCGAGGAGGTCGACGTCGAGATCCACGCCAACGATCTCCGTATCGACGTCTACCGCTCCTCAGGCCCCGGCGGCCAGTCCGTCAACACCACCGACTCCGCCGTACGCATCACGCACCTGCCGACCGGAGTCGTCGCCTCCTGCCAGAACGAGAAGAGCCAGCTCCAGAACAAGGAGCAGGCCCTGCGTATCCTGCGGTCGCGGCTGCTCGCCGCCGCCCAGGAGGAGGCCGAGAAGAACGCGGCGGACGCCCGGCGCAGCCAGGTCCGCACCGTCGACCGGTCCGAGAAGATCCGTACGTACAACTTCCCGGAAAACCGGATCTCGGACCACCGTGTCGGTTTCAAGGCGTACAACTTGGACCAAGTGCTCGACGGAGACCTGGACGCCGTCATCCAGGCGTGCGTCGACGCCGACTCCGCCGCGAAGCTAGCAGCCGCCCAGTAAAAGACCTGTGGCCACCGCCCCGGTGACCGCACTCGCACTCCGGAGGAACCAGCGTGCAGCCACATTCTGGGGGGCCCAGCGACTCCCAGCGGCGCAGCCTGCTGCTCGCGGAGGTGGCCCAGGCCACCCAGCGGCTGGCCGACGCGGGCGTGCCCTCGCCGCGTTTCGACGCGGAAGAGCTCGCCGCGTACGTGCACGCCGTCAAACGGGGAGAGCTGCACCGCGTCAAGGACGCGGACTTCGACGCCCGCTACTGGGAGGCCGTCGCGCGCCGCGAGGCCCGCGAACCGCTCCAGCACATCACCGGACGCGCCTTCTTCCGCTACCTGGAGCTCCAGGTGGGCCCCGGCGTCTTCGTGCCCCGCCCGGAGACCGAGTCGGTCGTCGGCTGGGCGATAGACGCCGTACGCGCGATGGACGTCGTCGAGCCCGTCGTCGTCGACCTGTGCTCGGGCTCCGGCGCGATCGCGCTCGCCATGGCGCAGGAGGTGCCGCGCTCGCGCGTACACGCCGTGGAGCTGTCCGAGGACGCCCTGACCTGGACGCGGAAGAACGCCGAGGGGTCCAGGGTCACCGTGCACCAGGGAGACGCGCTGCGCGCCCTCCCCGAGCTGGACGGCCAGGTCGACCTGGTCATCTCCAACCCGCCGTACATCCCCCTGACCGAATGGGAGTACGTCGCCCCCGAGGCCCGTGACCACGACCCGGAGATGGCCCTCTTCTCCGGCGAGGACGGCCTCGACACGATCCGCGGCATCGAACGCACCGCGCACCGGCTGCTGCGGCCCGGCGGCCTCGTCGTCGTCGAGCACGCGGACACGCAGGGCGGGCAGGTCCCGTGGATCTTCAGCGAGGAGTCCGGCTGGGCGGACGCCGCGGACCACCCGGACCTGAACAAGCGCCCGCGCTTCGCCACGGCACGCAAGGCGATGCCGTGACCCCGTCCGCGACCGCCGTGCCCGCGCCTCGTGCCCCTCGTGCCCCTTCCATTCCTCACGACCCTTCCGCTTCGATGACCCAGACCGTGTACGCGCACGAGGAGGCTTCCTGAAATGGCCCGGCGATACGACTGCAACGACGCGACCGACCGCACCACGGGTCTGCGTGAGGCCGCGTCGGCCGTGCGCCGCGGTGAGCTGGTCGTGCTGCCCACCGACACCGTGTACGGGATCGGTGCGGACGCCTTCAGCTCCGAGGCCGTCGCCGATCTGCTGGACGCCAAGGGCCGGGGCCGCAACATGCCCACCCCCGTCCTGATCGGCTCCCCGAACACCCTGCACGGCCTCGTCACGGACTTCTCCGAACAGGCGTGGGAGCTGGTCGACGCGTTCTGGCCGGGTGCCCTCACCCTGGTCGCCAAGCACCAGCCGTCCCTCCAGTGGGACCTCGGGGACACCCGGGGCACCGTCGCGATCCGGATGCCGCTGCACCCCGTAGCGATCGAACTGCTCACCGAGGTCGGCCCCATGGCCGTCTCCAGCGCCAACCTCACGGGACACCCGGCCCCCGAGACCTGCGACGCGGCCCAGGAGATGCTGGGGGACTCCGTCTCCGTCTACCTCGACGGCGGCCCGACACCCGCCAACATCCCCTCCTCGATCGTCGACGTCACCGGCAAGGTCCCGGTGCTGCTGCGGGCCGGCGCCCTCGACGCGGAGGAGCTCCGCAAGGTGGTACCCGACCTCGAGGTGGCCAATTGACCGCCCCTGAGGGGCGTGGCATAGCGGAGACCTCGACCACCGGCACCACCTTCCGCATCCTCCACGTCAGTACCGGCAATGTCTGCCGCTCGCCCATCACCGAGCGGCTCAACCGGCATGCCCTGAACGACCGCCTGGGGGCGCGGCTGACCGGCGGCCTGATCGTGGAGAGCGCCGGCACCTGGGGGCACGAGGGCGCCCCCATGGAAGCCAACGCGGAGGCCGTCCTCGCCGACTTCGGTGCGGACGCCTCCGGCTTCGTGGGCCGCGAACTCCTCGACGAGCACGTCATCCGCGCCGACCTGGTCCTCACCGCGACCCGCGACCACCGGGCGCAGGTCATCTCGATGGGCCACTCGGCGGGCCTGCGCACATTCACGCTGAAGGAATTCACGCGCCTGGTGCGCGCCATAGACCCGGCGACGCTGCCCGACCCCCTGGACGAAGGCGTCGTGGAACGCGCCCGCGCCCTGGTCCGCGCGGCGGCGGCGCTCCGCGGCTGGCTGCTGGCACCGACGGCGGAGGCGGACGAGGTGTACGACCCGTACGGGGCGCCGATCACCTTCTTCCGCTCCATCGGCGAGGAGATCCACCAGGCACTCGACCCGGTGGTCACAGCCCTCACCGGCGTACCGGCGGGATCTTCTTAAGGCTCGGTTCGCCTCCGGGGCGCTTCAAGTCGGCGCCGACGGTCGACCGTGCTCGGTTCGCTCGTACCTCACGAACCTGCGCGCTCTCTCTCACGGCACCGACGCGCCCCTTCGGCTCACTCGCCGCAGGGTCGGGGAGGCGAACCGAGCCCCAAAAAACACGCCGGGCGGTCCGGGGCTTCGCGGCCTACATTGGAAGGCGTCACGCCCCACCGAGGCCCGGAGCCCGTCATGCCGGTCGTCACCGAACCCCACGCGGAGCCTCACGCGGGCCCGCGCACCACCCGCAGCGCGCCGGAAGCGGCGCTGGACGTCCTGCGGCGGCAGGATCCCGAGATGGCCGAGATCATTCTCGGTGAGGCGCGGCGCCAGGCCGACAGCCTGCAACTGATCGCCGCCGAGAACTTCACCTCGCCCGCCGTGCTCGCGGCCCTCGGTTCCCCGCTCGCCAACAAGTACGCGGAGGGCTATCCCGGCGCCCGCCACCATGGTGGCTGCGAGCTGGTGGACGCCGCCGAGCGGGTCGCCGTCGAGCGGGCCCGGGCGCTGTTCGGGGCCGAGCACGCCAACGTACAGCCGCACTCGGGCTCGTCCGCCGTGCTGGCGGCGTACGCGGCGCTGCTGCGGCCCGGGGACACGGTTCTCGCCATGGGGTTGTCGTACGGCGGGCACCTCACGCACGGTGCTCCCGTCAACTTCTCGGGACGGTGGTTCGACTTCGTGGGGTACGGGGTCGACGTGCGGACCGGGCTCATCGACTACGCGCAGGTGCGCCACCTGGCGCGGACACACCGCCCCAAGGCGCTGGTGTGCGGCTCGATCTCCTATCCGCGCCATGTCGACTACGCGGCCTTCAGAGAGATCGCCGACGATGTGGGCGCCTATCTGATCGCCGACGCGGCCCATCCCATCGGGCTGGTCGCGGGGGGAGCGGCGCCCAGCCCCGTGCCGTACGCGGACATCGTGTGTGCCACCACGCACAAGGTGCTGCGCGGACCGCGCGGCGGGATGATCCTGTGCGGCGCGGAGTACGCGGAGCGCGTGGACCGGGCCGTGTTCCCGTTCACGCAGGGCGGCGCCCAGATGCACACGATCGCCGCCAAGGCCGTCGCCTTCGGGGAGGCGGCCACGCCCGCGTACGCCACGTACGCCCATCAGGTGGTCTCCAACGCGCGGGCGCTGGCCGAGGCGCTCGCCGAGAAGGGTTTCGGGATCACCACGGACGGTACGGACACGCATCTGCTCACCGTCGATCCCGCGCCGCTCGGGGTGGACGGGAGAGCCGCGCGCGGGCGGCTCGCCGCGGCGGGCCTGGTGGTCGACACCTGCGCACTCCCGTACGAGGGAGGGCGTGGCGTACGGCTGGGGACGGCCGCCGTGACCACTCAGGGCATGCGTGAGGGCGAGATGGGCCGGATCGGGGCCATCATCGCCTCGGCGCTGCGCGAGGACGCTGAAGAGGCTCCTGGGGCCCGCGGCGCGCTCCGCGACACGGTGAAGGAGCTGGTGGGTCGTTTCCCGCCGTATGCGACCGTTTCCTGAATGGAACTTTCCGTACGGGGAACCCGTGCAACCGCTCCGTTCCACCCGTTGTCCTGGCTCATATAGCGACCGGGTTTCCGTCAAGGGGTCCGGCGCGGGCTAGTCTGTGGGGCTGAGATGGCCAGCGATTCCTGTGGGGCAGCCCGTGCGTGATTACCTGCTGACGCTCTGCGTGACGGCCGCGGTGACCTATCTGCTGACCGGGCCGGTGCGAAAGTTCGCCATCGCGACCGGAGCGATGCCGGAGATCCGCGCCCGCGACGTGCACCGCGAACCGACGCCGAGACTCGGCGGCATCGCCATGTTCTTCGGCCTGTGCGCCGGACTGCTCGTCGCCGACAACCTGCAGAACCTCAACGGGGTCTTCGAGCTGTCGAACGAGCCGCGCGCGCTGCTCTCCGGAGCCGCGCTGATCTGGCTGATCGGGGTTTTGGACGACAAGTTCGAGATCGATGCCCTGATCAAGCTCGGCGCGCAGATGATCGCCGCCGGCGTGATGGTCATGCAGGGTCTGACGATCCTGTGGATCCCGGTCCCCGGCGTCGGCACGGTCGCGCTGACCTCGTGGCAGGGCACCCTGCTGACCGTGGCGCTGGTGGTGATCACCATCAACGCGGTCAACTTCGTGGACGGTCTCGACGGTCTCGCGGCCGGCATGGTCTGCATCGCCGCTGCGGCGTTCTTCCTGTACACGTACCGGATCTGGTACGGGTACGGCATCGAGGCCGCGGCCCCGGCGACGCTCTTCGCGGCGATCCTGATGGGCATGTGCGTGGGCTTCCTGCCGCACAACATGCACCCGGCGCGGATCTTCATGGGCGACTCGGGATCGATGCTGATCGGCCTGGTGCTCGCGGCGGGCGCGATCTCGGTGACCGGCCAGGTCGACCCGGACGCGCTGAAGATCTTCGAGGGCTCCACCCGCCAGGCCACCCACGCGGCGCTGCCGGTCTTCATCCCGCTGCTGCTGCCGCTGACGATCATCGCGATCCCGTTCGCCGACCTGGTGCTGGCGGTCGTACGCCGTACCTGGAACGGCAAGTCGCCGTTCGCCGCCGACCGCGGCCACCTGCACCACCGGCTGCTGGAGATCGGCCACTCGCACAGCAGGTCGGTGCTGATCATGTACTTCTGGTCGGCGCTGATCGCCTTCGGCGTGGTCGCGTACTCGGTGCACTCGGCGTCGATGTGGATCCTGCTGGTCGTGGTGGCGCTGAGCGCGGTGGGTCTGGTGCTCCTGCTGCTGCCGCGCTTCACCCCGCGTGCGCCGCTGTGGGCGCAGGCGTTCGTGCCGCCGCGCTACCGGCGCCACAGGCGTACCGAGGCGGAGGCGCGGGAGGCGGTCGAGACCGGCGGGGACCCGGCCGTGGCCGGCGCGGGGGCGGGAGCCGCCCGCGCACACGGACAGGAGCACGAGCCGCCCGCGGAAGTTCGTACGCCCGTTCCTGCCGGCGTCAACGGAGCGACCGCCATCGGCGCTCGTTCGCGTCTACCCGATCGAAGGAAGGCCGGCTCACGGCAGTGACCGCGGGGCCGTATCGCCCGTCAGGTCCCTTTACCAGACAAGACGCGGCCTTGCCGTGCACACACGCGCGGCCTCACTCTCATGTGTGACAGTTAGCACACCCCCATGGTAAAGACCTCATCAAATAGTTTGTGATACTGTTCACGAGACCCGGCGACAGAGCCGAAGGACCGTAGTGCGACGGTCCGTTGGCCCGAGAAACTCATCCTCGGACCGGGCCTACGCTCGTCTGTGACGACACCACCTGCCCCACCCATTCAGCGGAGCTGCCGCCATGCCGTCCAACGACGTCCGGAACCTCCTTCACACCGCCGTGCCCACCGCGGCCGTCGGCGCCATCGCCGCGGCCGTCAGTGCCGTGGTCGCGGGCGGCAAGGGGGCGCTGGGAGCCGCTGTCGGCGCGCTGGTGGTGATCGTTTTCATGGGCATCGGGCTCGTGGTGCTCGAACGCACGGCCAAGTCGCTTCCGCACCTTTTCCAGGCGATGGGACTGATGCTCTACACGGCTCAGCTCCTGTTGCTGGTCATTTTTGTCGGTCTGTTCAAGAACACGACCTTGTTCGAACCGAAGGCGTTCGCCTTCACTCTCGTTGTGGCGACCCTCGTCTGGATCGCCGCACAGGCGCGTGCCCACATGAAGGCCAAGATCCTCTACGTCGAACCCGACTCCTCGACGGCCGACAAGGCCGAGAAGTCAGGGTCATCGGCGTGAGGGGTAGGGCCGGGATAAGTGCCCGTTCGGGATCCTGCTATCGTCCGGTGCCAACTGCGGCATTGCGGGCGCGGGCATCCGAGCTGACGCCTGTTCCTACGCGAGGCTCAACGCCCGACCGCCGTCCCCACATCCGTCACACCAGTCCAGTGCCGAACCGCGGCTGCGCGCCGCGCCGACACAACGAGGTTGCCGTACCTATGCGCCATGCTGAAGGAGCCCGCGGTGAGTGCTGACCCGACGCAGGTGCTCGCCTTCGAGACCGACTGCCACATCTTCGACGGTTGTGGCTTTCCGGCACCCGGCCTGCACTCGTTCCTGTTCCAGCCGATCTTCGGTGACGCGGACAGCAACGTGTACTTCAACAAGACGATGCTGCTGGCGCTGCTCGGCTCGATCATCATCGTCGGTTTCTTCTGGGCCGCTTTCCGCAAGCCGAAGGTCGTCCCGGGCAAGCTCCAGATGGTGGCCGAGGCCGGCTACGACTTCATCCGGCGCGGCGTCGTCTACGAGACGATCGGCAAGAAGGAAGGCGAGAAGTACGTTCCGCTCGTCGTCTCCCTCTTCTTCTTCGTCTGGATGATGAACCTCTGGTCCGTCATCCCGGTCGCCCAGTTCCCGGTGACGTCGATCATCGCGTACCCGGTTGGCCTGGCCGCCATCGTCTACATCACGTGGGTCTCCCTGACCTTCAAGCGACACGGCTTCGTCGGCGCCTTCAAGAACTTCACCGGCTACGACAAGTCGCTCGGCCCGGTCCTGGCCCTGTCGATGCCCATCGAGCTCTTCTCGAACCTGCTCGTCCGGCCGTTCACCCACGCGGTGCGACTGTTCGCCAACATGTTCGCGGGCCACACGCTGCTGCTGCTCTTCACGATCGCCAGTTGGTACCTGCTGAACGGGATCGGCATCGCCTACGCCGGTGTCTCGTTCGTGATGGTCATCGTGATGACCGCCTTCGAGCTGTTCATCCAGGCCGTCCAGGCCTATGTGTTCGTCCTCCTGACGTGCAGCTTCATCCAGGGCGCGCTCGCCGAGAGCCACTGAACGCCCACCCACTTCAGATCCCGCAGACGTCCGGTGGCCAACCCCCACCGGTCCGTGAAAGAGAAGGAAGAATCAGCATGGCTGCCACTGAGACCCTTGCCGCCGTCACCGGCTCCCTCAGCTCCGTCGGTTACGGTCTTGCCGCCATCGGCCCCGGCGTCGGCGTCGGCATCATCTTCGGTAACGGTACGCAGGCCCTGGCCCGTCAGCCCGAGGCCGCCGGCCTCATCCGCGCCAACCAGATCCTCGGTTTCGCGTTCTGTGAGGCGCTGGCCCTCATCGGCCTGGTCATGCCCTTCGTCTACCCGTAAGACGAACCGCGACCACCAGTTTTATTAGACGAAAGGCACTGATGTGAACCCTCTGGTTCAGCTCGCGGCCGGAGAAGCGGAAAACCCGCTGATCCCGCCGATCCCCGAGCTCGTCATCGGCCTGATCGCCTTTGTCATCGTCCTCGGCTTCCTCGCCAAGAAGCTCCTCCCGAACATCAACAAGGTTCTGGACGAGCGTCGCGAGGCCATCGAGGGCGGGATCGAGCAGGCGGAGGCCGCCAAGACCGAGGCCCAGAGCGTCCTGGAGCAGTACAAGGCCCAGCTCGCCGAAGCCCGGCACGAGGCCGCCCGGCTCCGCCAGGAGGCGACCGAGCAGGGCACCGCCATCATCCAGGAGATGAAGGCGGAAGGTCAGCGGCAGCGGGAAGAGATCATCGCCGCCGGGCACGCCCAGATCGAGGCGGACCGCAAGGCCGCGGCCAGCGCGCTCCGTCAGGACGTGGGCAAGCTCGCCACCGACCTGGCCGGCAAGCTCGTCGGCGAGTCCCTTGAGGACAGCGCCCGGCAGAGCCGCACCATCGACCGCTTCCTCGACGAGCTTGAGGACGGCGCTTCGAAGGCCGAGGCCACCCGATGACGGTGCGCGGAGCGAGCCGCGAGGCACAGTCCGCCGCCCGTGAGCGTCTCGACGCGCTGACCGACTCCACGTCGGTCGACGCCGCGAAGCTCGCGGACGAGCTGGCCGCGGTCACCGCGCTGCTCCAGCGCGAGGTGTCGCTGCGCCGGGTCCTGACCGACCCGGCGCGGACCGCCGAGTCCAAGGCCGAGCTGGCCGGATCGCTGCTGCGCGGCCAGGTGAGCGGTTCCACCGCCGACCTGGTCACCGGTATGGTCCGTAGCCGCTGGTCGCAGCCGCGTGACCTGGTCGACTCGATCGAGGAGCTCGCCTCCGTCGCCGAGCTGACCGACGCGCAGCGGGCCGGCGGTCTGGACGACGTCGAGGACGAGCTGTTCCGGTTCGGCCGGATCGTCGAGTCCAGCCCCGCGCTGCGATCCGCGCTCACCGACCGGGCGGCGACGGTCCCCGCCAAGACCGCGCTGCTGCACAGCCTGCTCGGCGGCCGGGCCAATCCGGCCACCGAACGCCTGGTAGTGCGTCTTGTGACCCAGCCCCGGGGACGTAGCCTGGAAGCGGGTCTCCAGACCCTCTCCCGGCTCGCCGCGGCTCGCCGGGACCGCATGGTCGCCGTCGTCACCTCGGCGGTGCCGCTCACCGAGGGCCAGAAGCAGCGCCTCGGCGCGGCCCTGGCCAAGCTGTACGGCCACCCGATGCATCTGAACCTCGACGTGGACCCCGAGGTCCTCGGCGGAGTGTCGGTACGCGTCGGTGACGAGGTCGTCAACGGCACGGTCGCGGAGCGTCTCGAAGAGGCGACCCGGCGGCTGGCCGGCTGACGCCGGCAAAAGATTCAGAGCAGGACCAGCGGCCCGGTTGGGCCGTGCAGAGAATTGCAGAAGATTCCTGGGGGTCGCCCCCAGAGGCAAGAACGCAGACCCCCAAGAAACTTCGGGCCCAACAAGGAGAGCAGGGAACCCAGATGGCGGAGCTCACGATCCGGCCGGAGGAGATCCGGGACGCACTGGAGAACTTTGTCCAGTCGTACAAGCCGGACGCGGCCTCGCGCGAGGAGGTCGGTACGGTCAGCGTGGCCGGCGACGGTATCGCCAAGATCGAGGGACTGCCCTCGGCCATGGCGAACGAGCTGCTGAAGTTCGAGGACGGCACCCTCGGTCTCGCCCTCAACCTTGAGGAGCGTGAGATCGGCGCGATCGTCCTCGGCGAGTTCAGCGGTGTCGAGGAGGGACAGCCGGTCACCCGTACCGGCGAGGTCCTGTCGGTGGCGGTCGGCGAGGGATACCTCGGCCGCGTCGTCGACCCCCTCGGCAACCCGATCGACGGTCTCGGCGAGATCGCGACCGAGGGCCGCCGCGCCCTCGAACTGCAGGCCCCCGGCGTCATGGTCCGCAAGTCGGTCCACGAGCCGATGCAGACCGGCTACAAGGCTGTCGACGCCATGGTGCCGATCGGCCGCGGCCAGCGTCAGCTCATCATCGGCGACCGCCAGACCGGCAAGACCGCCCTGGCCGTCGACACGATCATCAACCAGCGTGACAACTGGCGCTCCGGCGACACGAAGAAGCAGGTCCGCTGCATCTACGTCGCCATCGGCCAGAAGGGCTCCACCATCGCGTCCGTACGCGGTGCGCTGGAGGAGGCCGGTGCGCTGGAGTACACGACCATCGTCGCGGCCCCCGCGTCCGACCCGGCCGGCTTCAAGTACCTGGCGCCGTACACCGGTTCGGCCATCGGCCAGCACTGGATGTACGAGGGCAAGCACGTCCTCATCATCTTCGACGACCTCTCGAAGCAGGCCGACGCCTACCGTGCCGTGTCCCTGCTGCTGCGCCGCCCGCCGGGCCGTGAGGCGTACCCGGGTGACGTCTTCTACCTGCACTCGCGTCTGCTGGAGCGCTGCGCCAAGCTCTCCGACGAGCTGGGCGCCGGTTCGATGACGGGTCTGCCGATCGTCGAGACGAAGGCCAACGACGTCTCCGCGTTCATCCCGACCAACGTCATCTCCATCACCGACGGCCAGTGCTTCCTGGAGTCCGACCTGTTCAACGCCGGCCAGCGGCCCGCGCTGAACGTCGGTATCTCGGTCTCCCGTGTCGGTGGCTCCGCCCAGCACAAGGCCATGAAGCAGGTCTCGGGCCGGCTCCGCGTGGACCTCGCCCAGTACCGTGAGCTGGAGGCGTTCGCGTCCTTCGGTTCCGACCTGGACGCGGCGTCCAAGGCCTCGCTGGAGCGCGGCAAGCGCATGGTCGAGCTGCTGAAGCAGCCCCAGTACGCGCCGTACCCGATGGAGGAGCAGGTCGTCTCCGTCTGGGCCGGCACCACCGGCAGGATGGACGACGTACCGGTCGAGGACATCCGCCGCTTCGAGAGCGAGCTGCTGGAGCACCTGCGCCGCGAGCGCAAGGAGCTGCTGACCAGCATCGCCGAGGGCGGCAAGATGTCCGACGACACGCTGCAGTCGGTCGGGGACGCCATCGCCGCCTTCAAGCGGCAGTTCGAGACGTCGGACGGGCAGCTCCTCGGGGACGACGCGCCGGCCGTCAACGCCTCCAAGTGACGACGGAAGGGACCTGACTCATGGGAGCCCAGCTCCGGGTCTACAAGCGTCGCATCAAATCCGTCACCGCGACCAAGAAGATCACCAAGGCGATGGAGATGATCGCCGCCTCGCGCATCGTCAAGGCGCAGCGCCAGGTGGCGGCCTCGACGCCGTACGCGACCGAGCTCACCCGCGCGGTGACCGCGGTGGCGACCGGCTCCACGACCAAGCACCCCCTGACGACCGAGGTCGAGCGGCCCACCCGGGCCGCGGTCCTGCTCATCACGAGCGACCGCGGACTGGCCGGCGGCTACTCCTCGAACGCGATCAAGGCGGCCGAGCGTCTGACGAGCCGGCTCAGCAGTGAGCGCAAGGACGTCGTGACCTACATCGTGGGTCGCAAGGGAGTCGCGTACTACGGCTTCCGTGAGCGTCCGGTCGAGGACTCGTGGACGGGCTTCACGGACAACCCCACCTACGCCGACGCGAAGGCGGTGGCCGCCCCGCTCATCGAGGCGATCACCAAGGACACCGCGCACGGTGGTGTGGACGAGATCCACATCGTCTTCACCGAGTTCATCTCGATGATGACGCAGACCCCGATCGAGAACCGGCTGCTGCCGCTGGCGCTCACCCCGAGCACCGCGGAGGAGTCCGCCGAGGTCCTCAAGCGGGGGGGCGAGGTCCTTCCGCTGTTCGACTTCGAGCCGTCGGCGGAGGACGTCCTCGACGCCCTGCTGCCGCGCTACGTCGAGAGCCGTATCTACAACTCGCTGCTCCAGGCCGCCGCTTCCAAGCACGCTGCCACCCGCCGCGCGATGAAGTCGGCGACCGACAACGCCGGGGATCTCATCAAGAGCCTTTCCCGGCTTGCCAACGCGGCCCGCCAGGCCGAAATCACCCAGGAAATCAGCGAGATCGTCGGTGGCGCGAGCGCCCTGGCCGACGCGACCGCGGGGAGTGAAAATTAATGACGACCACAGTTGAGGCGGCCACCCCGGGAAGCACGGCCGCGGGCCGCGTATCCCGGGTCATCGGCCCGGTCGTCGACGTGGAGTTCCCCGTCGACGCGATGCCGGAGATCTACAACGCTCTGCACGTCGAGGTGGCCGACCCGGCCGAGGACGGCAAGCTCAAGACGCTGACCCTCGAAGTCGCCCAGCACCTGGGCGAGGGCATGGTGCGCGCGGTCTCGATGCAGCCCACCGACGGTCTGGTCCGCCAGGCCCCGGTGACCGACACGGGCAACGGCATCACCGTGCCCGTCGGTGACATCACCAAGGGCAAGGTGTTCAACACCCTCGGCGAGATCCTGAACGACCCGGCGGCCGAGGCGCAGGTCACCGAGCGCTGGCCGATCCACCGCAAGGCCCCGGCCTTCGACCAGCTTGAGTCGAAGACCGAGATGTTCGAGACCGGCCTGAAGGTCGTCGACCTGCTGACCCCGTACGTCAAGGGCGGCAAGATCGGTCTGTTCGGTGGTGCGGGCGTCGGCAAGACGGTCCTCATCCAGGAAATGATCATGCGTGTGGCCAAGCTGCACGACGGTGTCTCGGTGTTCGCCGGTGTCGGTGAGCGCACGCGTGAGGGCAACGACCTCATCGACGAGATGACCGAGTCGGGCGTGCTGGACAAGACCGCGCTGGTCTTCGGCCAGATGGACGAGCCGCCGGGCACGCGTCTGCGGGTGGCGCTCTCCGCGCTGACCATGGCGGAGTACTTCCGCGATGTGCAGAAGCAGGACGTGCTGCTCTTCATCGACAACATCTTCCGCTTCACCCAGGCCGGTTCCGAGGTCTCCACGCTGCTCGGCCGTATGCCGTCCGCGGTGGGGTACCAGCCGACCCTGGCGGACGAGATGGGTGTGCTCCAGGAGCGCATCACGTCGACCCGTGGCCACTCGATCACCTCGATGCAGGCGATCTACGTGCCCGCGGACGACCTGACCGACCCGGCCCCGGCCACGACCTTCGCGCACCTCGACGCGACGACCGTGCTGTCGCGTCCGATCTCGGAGAAGGGCATCTACCCGGCGGTGGACCCGCTGGACTCGACGTCCCGCATCCTGGACCCGCGGTACATCTCGCAGGACCACTACGACGCGGCCAGCCGCGTCAAGGGGATCCTGCAGAAGAACAAGGACCTCCAGGACATCATCGCGATCCTCGGCATCGACGAGCTGAGCGAAGAGGACAAGCTGGTCGTCCAGCGCGCCCGTCGCGTCGAGCGCTTCCTGTCGCAGAACACCCACGCCGCCAAGCAGTTCACCGGCCTGGACGGTTCGGACGTGCCGCTCGACGAGTCGATCGCCGCGTTCAACGCGATCTGTGACGGGGAGTACGACCACTTCCCCGAGCAGGCGTTCTTCATGTGCGGTGGCCTGGACGACCTGAAGGCCAAGGCCAAGGAACTCGGCGTCTCCTGAGCCTCCGGTTCAGGGAGGGGGGCGGGTTTGTCCCGCCCCCCTCCGATGCCCTCATCGACACCCCATAGAATTGAAGCCAACACCCGGCGATACCGCCGGGTGGTGACCCGAGGAGCCACCCATGGCTGCTGAGCTGCATGTCGAGCTGGTCGCCGCGGACCGCAGTGTCTGGTCCGGCGAGGCCACGCTGGTCGTCGCGCGTACCACGTCCGGCGACATCGGCGTCATGCCCGGTCACCAGCCGCTGCTCGGTGTGCTGGAGTCGGGCCCGGTGACCATTCGTACGAGTGACGGCGGAACGGTCGTGGCGGCTGTCCACGGCGGTTTCCTGTCGTTCGCCGACAACAAGCTCTCGCTGCTCGCGGAGATCGCCGAGCTTGCGGACGAGATCGACACCCAGCGCGCCGAGCACGCGCTGGAGCGCGCGAAGTCGGGTGAGGACGACGCCGCCGAGCGTCGCGCCGCCGTCCGGCTGCGTGCGGTGGCGGCGCGTTAGCGCGGCGTCGCAACGGATTCACCCTCAGCCGCGGCTCGTTCCGGACCCCTCCGGACCGGGTCGCGGCTGAGGCGATGCGGATGCGGTTCCTGTTCCGGTGACTGGATGAGGCGAGGAGGTCGGTGTTGATGGTCCTCGCTCTGCTTGTCTGCGGACTGGTCGTCGTACTGGTTGCGGTGGGGCTCTTCGTCTTCGGCCTGCGCCGGCGGCTGATCCAGCGCTCCGGTGGCACGTTCGACTGCAGTCTGCGGTGGAACGTCCCCGAGGAGCCGGACCTCTCCGGCAAGGGCTGGGTGTACGGGGTCGCCCGCTACAACAGCGACCGGATCAACTGGTTCCGGGTCTTCTCGTACGCGCCCCGCCCCCGCCGTACGCTGGAACGCTCCGCGATCGAGGTCCTGGCCCGCCGCGCGCCCGAGGGCGAGGAGGAGCTGGCGCTCCTCTCCGACGCGGTGATCCTGGGCTGTACGCACCACGGCGTCAAGCTGGAGCTGGCGATGAGCGACGACGCGCTCACGGGCTTCCTGGCCTGGCTGGAGGCGGCGCCGCCGGGACAGCGCGTGAACGTCGCCTGAGCGCGTAGTCCCCATCGGCGCGGAGGACCGGCGCACACGAGAGGGGCGGCACCGCGTCCGCGGTACCGCCCCTTCCGTATCACCTGCGACCGAGCGCCTAACCGAGCCCGCTGCTGATCGCCGTCACCAGCTCCCCGTTGGCGGTGTCACCGGTGAAGTCCCAGAAGAACGCGCCGCCCAGGCTCTGCTGGTTGGCCCACGCCATCTTGGACGCGATGGTCGCCGGGGTGTCGTAGCTCCACCAGTTGGTGCCGCAGTGCGCGTACGCCGTGCCACCGACCGTGCCGGTGGCCGGGCAGGTGTTCTTGAGGACCTTGTAGTCCTCGATGCCCGCCTCGTACGTGCCGGGCGCGGCCCCGGTCGCCGTACCGCCGGGGGCGGACTGGGTGACGCCGGTCCAGCCGCGTCCGTAGAAGCCGATGCCGAGGAGCAGCTTCTTGGCCGGCACCCCCTGCGCCTTGAACTTGGCGATCGCCTCGGCGGAGTTGAAGCCCGCCTTCGGGATGCCCGGGTACGAGGTGAGCGGGGAGTGCGGGGCCGTCGGGCCCTGGGCGGAGAAGGCGCCGAAGAAGTCGTACGTCATGACGTTGAACCAGTCCATGTACTGCGCGGCGCCCGCGTAGTCCACGCTGTCGATCTTGCCGCCGGCCGAGGCGTCCGCCGTGACGGCCGCCGTGACCAGGTTGTTCGCGCCGAACTTGGCGCGCATCGCCTGCATCATGTTCTTGAACACGGCCGGGCCGCTGGTGTCGCAGGACAGGCCGCACGCGTTCGGGTACTCCCAGTCCAGGTCGATGCCGTCGAAGACATCGGCCCAGCGCGGGTCCTCCACCAGGTCGTAACAGGACTGCGCGAAGGCGGCCGGGTTCTGCATGGCCTGGCCGAAGCCGCCGGACCAGGTCCAGCCGCCGAAGGACCACAGCACCTTGATGTTCGGGTTCTTGGCCTTGAGCTTGCGCAGCTGGTTGAAGTTGCCGCGCAGCGGCTGGTCCCAGGTGTCGGCCACGCCGTCGACGGACTGGTCGGCGGTGTACGCCCGGTCGGTCGCGGCGTAGCTGTCGCCCATGGTGCACTTGCCACCGGTGACATTGCCGAACGAGTAGTTGATGTGGGTGATCTTCGACGCGGACCCGGAGGTCACCAGGTTCTTGACGTGGTAGTTCCGGCCGTAGACGCCCCACTCGGTGAAGTAGCCGAGCTTGACCTTGGCGCCCGTACCGGGGCCCGGGTCGGTGGAGCCGGTCGTACGGACCGCGCGGGCGCCGCTGACCGGGCCCGTCTGGTCGGCGGTGTCACGCGCCTGGACGGTGTACGAGTAGTCCGTGCCCGCGCTCAGGCCGGTGTTCGTGTACGTCGTGCCGGTGACGGTGGCGACCTTCGTACCGCCGCGCAGCACGTCGTAGTTCTTGATTCCCTTGTCGTCGGTGGCCGCGCTCCAGCTCAGCTTGACCGAGGTGTTGGTGATGTCGCTCGCGGTGGGGGTGCCGGGCGCGGAGGGCGGGTTGTCGCCGGGCACGCTCGGACCGCCGTCGCAGGAGGCGCCGTTGAGCTTGCAGCCGGAGGGCGCGCCGGCGCCGCTGCCGTTGAAGCCGAAGCTGATCGAGGCGCCGGCGGCGAGTGCGCCGTTCCAGGACTTGTTCTTCGCGGTCCAGTGGTTGCCCGAGCCGGTGACGTCCGCGTCCCAGCCCGAGGTGACGGCGGTGCCGGAGGGGAAGTCCCACTCCACCGTCCAGGAGGCGAGGGCGGTGGTACCGGTGTTCTTCACCGTCCACTTGCCCTCGAAGCCCGTGCCCCAGTCGGAGACCTTGGTGTACGTGGCGGTGGCGGAGGTGGCCGCCTGGGCGGGGGTGGCGAGGCCGACGAGTGCGGCGAGGGGGAGCAGCAGGGCGGTCAGGGCCGCGACGGTCCGGGATCCGTGTCTCTGTCTGCGGGGGTGGGGGGAGGTCGGGGTGGTCAAGGCGCGCTCCTCGGGTGAGTACCGGAGTACGTACCGGCGTTGCGTGCACGCTGCGAGGCTCACCGCAGTGTGTGTGCGGTGAGAGTAGGAAGGTCTGGACCAATCGTCAATAGGTCCAGACCAAAGCCGGAGGCCCGGCCGGCGCCGTTCCGGGCCGCCGCCCGGCCGCACCGGCCGCGGCGCCGCGAACTCCGCGATCAGCGGTCACCGCTCGCCGCGAGCTCCGCGATCAGCGGTCACCGCTTTATCCGGCACGGCCGGTTGAGCGCCCGCCTTCCCACACCGGCGGAGCCCGCCGTACATCGAAGGGCGCGGTCACCTCTCGTCACTGACGACGACGCGGGGTGCGTGCCGCGCCGAGGCCCCCGCGCTACGGCGCCGCCCGCGCCCGCCGCGAGACCGGGCTGTGGCTGCGTACCCTTCTCGGCGCCGTGGTCGCCGTCGGGCTGCTCCAGCTCGCGATCGGGTACGTGGGGTGGGCGACGCGAACGACACCGGATCCCTGACCGCCTGGCAGCTCACCGCGGTGCGGGCCACCGGGATCCACGGCGTGATCGCCCGGCGTACGCGCTCCGGCCGAAGAGACCGCCGAGGGAGCGCCCCGGAACCGCCGTTCCCACCCGGGTGGGGCGTCCCGCGCGTCTGACGGAGCGCTGAACCGCCTTTCCCGCGCGGCCGTCAGCGTTCGCCGCCCGGGACCCAGAGCACGTCCCCGACCTCCTTGTTGGCCGCGCGGGCCAGGATGAACAGGAGGTCGGAGAGGCGGTTCAGATACGTCGCCGTCAGCGCGTTCATCACCTCGCCGTGCACCTCCAGCGCCGCCCACGTCGAGCGCTCGGCCCGCCGGACGACCGTGCAGGCCTGGTGCAGCAGCGCCGCGCCGGGGGTGCCGCCGGGGAGGATGAAGCTGCGGAGCTTCTCCAGGTCCTCCAGGAAGTGGTCGCAGTCCGCCTCCAGTTTGTCGACGTACGCCTGCTCGACGCGCAGTGGCGGAAATTCGGGCTCCGCCACGACGGGGGTGGAGAGATCGGCGCCCACGTCGAAGAGGTCGTTCTGGACGCGGACCAGGACCTTCACGATCTCCGCGGGCAGCTGCCCCAGGGCGATCGCGGTGCCGATGACCGCGTTGGCCTCGTTGGCGTCGGCGTAGGCGGCGATCCGCGGATCGGTCTTGGCGGTACGGCTCATGTCGCCGAGCGCCGTCGTGCCCTGGTCGCCGGTACGGGTGTAGATGCGCGTCAGATTGACCATACGGCCACCCTAATGAGCCACCGCCCCGGTCCGGCGGTCAAGTGGGCCGCGCGCGCCGTGTGATGGGGTGTGAGGGGCGGGTGGGGGCGCGCGGGCGGGGCGCGGGGGTGTGATGTCCGTCATGTGAGACGTGACGCGCATCTCTTCACCGTTACACGGCGCGCCGTGACCGCTAACCTCCGGCAGAGGCAGCAGAAGTAAACATGCGTTAAATCTGAACAGAAGCCGATCGGGAAACGTGGGGTGCGTTGTGGCCAGGAAGCTCGCTGTCATCGGGGCCGGACTGATGGGGTCCGGAATCGCGCAGGTCTCGGCCCACGCGGGCTGGGACGTCGTGCTGCGTGATGTCACCGACGCGGCCCTGGCCAGGGGTGTGGACGGCATCAGGGCCTCGTACGGCAAGTTCGTCGCCAAGGGCAGGCTCGAAGAGGCCGACGCCGACGCGGCGCTCGCCCGGATCACCACGACGACCGACCTGGACGCCGTGGCCGACGCGGACATCGTCGTCGAGGCCGTCTTCGAACAGCTCGACGTCAAGCACGAGATCTTCCGTACGCTCGACAAGCTCGTACGGGAGGACGCCGTCCTCGCCTCCAACACCTCGGCCATCCCGATCACCAAGATCGCGGCGGTCACCGGGCGCCCGGAGCGCGTCGTCGGTACGCACTTCTTCTCGCCGGTGCCGATGATGCGCCTGTGCGAACTGGTGCGCGGCTACAAGACCAGCGACGAAACCCTCGCCACCGCAAGGGAGTTCGCCGAGTCGGTCGGTAAGACCTGCGTCGTCGTCAACCGCGACGTGGCGGGCTTCGTGACCACCCGGCTCATCTCCGCGCTCGTCGTGGAGGCCGTGGAGCTGTACGAGTCGGGCGTCGCGTCCGCCGAGGACATCGACATCGCCTGCAAGCTGGGGTTCGGCCACGCCATGGGCCCGCTCGCCACCGCCGACCTCACCGGTATCGACATCCTGCTGCACGCCGCGAGCAACATCTACGCCGAGACCCAGGACGAGAAGTTCGCGCCGCCGGAGCTGATGCGCCGGATGGTGGACGCGGGTGACATCGGCCGCAAGAGCGGGCAGGGGTTCTACAAGCACTGAGGTGCGGCCGGCGCCCCACGCGGCGTCGGCCCGCGTCGGCCGTTTCCCTCACCCCACGGGGTGAATTCGATATCGGTTCGCCAACAGACGGCAACTTCTCAGGCCGTCCGGCAGTCAGTTGTTTGAGGACAAGAACAGAACAGGCCGGAGCACACGGAAGCACTCTCGGGGAGAGCATATGCACATCAGGGGCGACCACGCCGAGCTGGTCGTCGGGGGCCGCCTCGACGTACGCAGCGCGGCGGACGCCCGTACGGTCCTGCACTCGGCCGTCGACGACGGAGCCGGCGATCTGGTGCTGGACCTGACCGAACTGGACTCCTGGGACGCCACCGGACTCGGCGTCATCATGGGAGCCCACCGACGTGCCGGGCGGTGCGGCCGGAGGCTTGTGCTGAGGGGTGTCCCCCCGCAGATGCAACGTCTGCTGGTGGCCACCCGGCTGCACCGCATCCTCGCCATCGAGGGCGGCATCGCAGCAGAATCGCTCCCTCGGGTCTGACCTGGCCCGACCCGGCCACCTCGCACAATCCTCACGAGACCGTGATGTCCCGGACGAGGTGTCACCCCGGCTGTTCGTAGATACTGTGCGGAGGTTCAGGGTCCGGCCGTCCGCGAATCGGCGGACCCTGAGGAGCAGGCACCGGACCGGAAGCGGCGGATGGGCGTGTGAGGCCGGGGCAACGGCACGCCACGATCTGGGAGCTTTTCACCATGGACCCGATAAGCCGGGGGCCGGAGGAGCACGGCCGGCGCGACGACGACGCGCGCGGAGACGACGCGCGTCCCGAAGGCCGGTACGACGACGCGCGCCAGGACGGCCGGTACGACACGGGCCTTGACGACGGATACGACGCACGCTCCGACAGCGGGTACGACGCACGCCCCGTCGAGGGATACGAACCACGCCCCGACGACGGATACGACGTCGAACCCGCCGTGGTGAGTGTTCACGAGGGCGAATCCGCCGGGGAGGGCGGCGAGGCCGCACCGCCTCGCCCGCCCCGTGTGTCGATCACGCCCGGCGTGCCGGCCCCCGCCCCGGCGCGCTCCGCCCTCCCGGCCGTCGCCCACATCAAGGGCGCGGGCCCCATCACCCCCGCGCAGCCCGTCCGTACGGTCCAGCTCGTCTCGGGTGACCTCCTGCTGACCGTCAACCCCGTCGACGGCAGCGAGATCGAACTCCGCCCGCCGGGACGGGAACACACCGCGCCCGCCCGGCTCACCGCGCAGGAGCGCGCCGCCGTCCAGCGTGCCGGGCGCCCGCCCGTACCGGCGGGGCCCGCCGCGCCCGCCCTCCCGCTGCTGGAGCGTCGCGAGGAGCGCGCGAAACTGGCGGAGCTGCTGGGGCGCGGCCGTTCCGTACGCCTCAGCGGGCCCGCGGGCTCCGGGCGCACCGCCCTGATCGAGGCCGTGGCCGCGGACTGCGCGGACCTCGCGCCCGACGGCGTCGTCCGGCTCTCCGGATACCGCCGCACCGCCACCGAGCTGCTGTACGAGCTGTACGCGGCCGTCCACCGCTCGCCGCTGGTCCGACCCGACCGGGCCGAACTCCTCGACCGGGTCCGCGACATCGGCGCGGTCGTCGTCCTGGACGACCTGGAACTGGGCGGCGAGGCGCTGGACGAACTCCTCACCGCCACACCGGAATGCGCCTACCTGTGCGCCGCGACCCCCGACACCGCCGTCCCCTCGCCGGACGCGCGGCTCGAAGAGGTCACCCTCGGCGGTCTGGGCCGCGGTTCCTCGCTGGAACTCCTGGAGCATGTCGTCGAACGGCCGCTCACCGACGAGGAGGCCAACTGGGCGGGCGACCTCTGGTTCGAGTCCGAGGGGCTGCCGCTGCGCTTCGTCCAGGCCGGCGCGCTGCTGCGCCGGCGCGACCAGGCGCGCGCCGGCGCCAACTCCTCCAACGAGTCCGACGAGTTCGAGCCCTTCGTGCGCCCCTTCGAGCGCACGCCGGAGCGCGCGTCCGGGACCCCCGGCGCATCCGGCGCCGAGGGCGCGCCGGCCGCCGTACCGGCCGTCCCCGGCGGCTACGACATCCCCCTGCCCACCCTCGGCGAGGGCGCCGCGCCCGCCGCCCCGCTCGCCGCCCGGCTGAGCGAGGCCGCACGCGCCACCCTGCGCTTCGCCGTCGCGCTCGGCGGCGAGGTTCCGCACCAGGCGCACCTGCCCGCGCTGGTGGGCGACACCCACGCGGACGCCGCCCTCGGCGAGCTGATGAGCTGCGGACTGCTCACCCCGGTCGGCGGGCGCTACCGGCTCGCGCCCGGAGTGGCCGCGCAACTGGAGGCGGAGGGGTACGGCGACGACGCCGTGGCCCACGCCCACACCGCCGCCCAGCACTACGCCTGGTGGTCCGGGCATCCCTCGGTCACCCCCGAGCGCGCCGCCACCGAGGCGGACGCCATCCTCGCGGCGATGGCCCCGCTGGTGCCCGGCACGGAGGCGGGCCACCCCAGCGCCGCCGTGCTGCTGGCCCGCAGCGCCGCGCCCGCGTTCCTCGCGGGGCTGCACTGGGGCGCCTGGGAGCGGGCCCTACGGGCCGGCTCCGAGGCCGCCAGAATGGCCGGGGAGGTCGCGGAAGAGGCGTACTTCCACCATGAGCTGGGCGTCCTCGCGCTCTGTGTCGGCAACCTGGACCGGGCCCGCGCCGAGCTGGAGGCGTCGATCGGGATGCGCGGCGCCCTCGCCGACAGGGTCGGCACGGTCGCGGGACGCCGGGCGCTCGCCCTGGTCACCGACCGGGAGGCCGCCCTGGCGGGACCGAAGCCGCTGGGCTCGGAGGCGCCGACCGTACGGTACGCGGAGCCGCTCGCGCGGGCGGCCGGACTGCCCGAACTGCCGGGGCTGTCCAAGCCGTCGCACCCGGGGTCCGGGGCCGCCGCCGGTCGCGGGGCCGGTTCGGGGGCAGGCCCCGGCAGCGCTGCCGCGTCCGCGTCCGGCTCCGTTTCCGGCTCCGGCGAGAACATGGCGCTGGTTACCCGGCGCGACACCCCCGTCGTGCCGCCCGGCTCCGGCCCCCGGCCGGCCCACGCCGCGTCCCGATCGGCGGCCCCCGGCCACTCCGCGCGCCGCCCGGCGCTGGGCGGTGCCCGCCGCAACCTGGTCGCCGCAGGCGCGGGCGCCGTACTCGCGGCCGTGCTCGGTACGGTCGTGACCCTCGGCGCGACCTCGGACGGCGACCCCCTGCCGCCCGACAAGGTCCGTACGGAACAGTCCACGGACCCGGACGACAGCAACGGCGACGACGGCCTGCCCGCCGAGCAGCCGGTCGACACCTCGACGTACAACCCGGGCGGCGTCCCGGCCGGACCCGATTCCCCGAGCCCCACGGGCCCCACGGAGAGCGGCGATCCCTCCGGCTCCTCCTCGCCCTCGGGCACGCCGTCCGACGGCACCAGCTCGTCCCCGGGCGGCTCCCCGTCCGCCTCGGAGGAACAGCCGACGGACCCCTCGGAGGAGCCGCCGGAACCGTCCACGGGCCCCTCGGGCCCGCCGTCGCCCTCGACGTCCCCCGACCCGTCCGCGGAGGAGCCCTCCGAGGAGCCGTCGGACTCGGACTCACCTCCGCCGTCGACCCCGCAGACCACGGTGAGCGGCCCGGACCCGAGCCTGAGCGAGGAGCGGACGGCCGAGCCGAGCGTCATCGCGTGACGGCGTGACGGCGTGACGGGCTGACGGCCTGACGGCCCGACGGAAGAGAGGTCCGGCGGGGCGCGCACACCGCGCCCCGCCGGACCTCGTACAGTCCGCTCCGTCACGTCAGAACAGGCGCAGCTTGTCGTCCTCGATGCCGCGCATGCCGTTGTAGTCCAGCACCACGCATCCGATGCCCCGGTCCGTCGCCAGCACCCGCGCCTGCGGCTTGATCTCCTGCGCCGCGAACACACCCCTCACCGGCGCCAGATGCGGGTCGCGGTTGAGCAGTTCCAGGTAGCGGGTGAGCTGCTCCACGCCGTCGATCTCGCCGCGCCGCTTGATCTCCACGGCGACCGTGCCGCCGTCGGCGTCCCGGCACAGGATGTCCACCGGGCCGATCGCCGTCGGGTACTCGCGGCGGATGAGGCTGTACCCCTCGCCCAGCGTCTCGATGCGGTCGGCGAGCAGTTCCTGGAGGTGCGCTTCCACGCCGTCCTTGATGAGACCGGGGTCGACACCCAGTTCATGGGACGAGTCGTGGAGGACTTCCTCCATCGTGATGATCAATTTCTCGCCCGCTTTGTTGATGACCGTCCAGACGCCGGTGTCCTCGTCCGCACCCTCCTTCAACGTGCAGGGCGGCGACATCCAGTTGAGCGGTTTGTACGCCCGGTCGTCGGCGTGGATGGACACACTGCCGTCAGCCTTGACCAGGATGAGACGGGGGGCGGAGGGCAGGTGGGCGGTGAGCCGGCCCGCGTAGTCGACGGAGCAGCGGGCAATGACGAGACGCATGGTCGGCACGCTACTCGACTGCCACCGCCGCGCGCGATTCGCCCTGGAAGCCCCCGTTCGTTATTGGCCGGTTGTGGTCCCATAATCCTGGTGCCCTCCCGTCGGCGCGCCTAACGTGGATGCGGGAGGTCGCCGGTCGTGCACGCTGCGTCGTCGTCGCCTCCTTCCCTGCCCGTAAGGCCCCGTTCCCCGCGGGGTCGCGAGAGGAGAACCCATGTCGCTCGACGTCTCACCGGCGCTGTTGGATCAGGCCGAGCGAGGCGAGGTCGACGAAGCGGAATTCGTCGACTGCGTCCGGACCTCCCTGCCCTACGCATGGGAGATGATCAGTTCTCTGGTGGCTCAGCTGAAGGTGGACGGTGGACAGTTCGCCGACAACCAGACGCCCCCGCCGGACGAGCAGGCACGTGGTCAACTGCTGCGCGCGCTCGCGAGTGATGCGATTCGCGGTGCGCTCCAGCGTCACTTCGGAGTGCGGCTCGCATTCCAGAACTGCCACCGCGTCGCGGTGTTCCCGTTGGACCCCTCGGTCGACGAGCGGCTGACCCGCTTCACCTCGGTGAGGGCCCAGTTGCTCAACCAGTCTCCTGTGCTCCGGGACTGCTGACGGTTTCGGCTGCCGCTCCCGCGTCGTGGGTGGTACCACGGCGCCGGAGCGGCAGCGTCCCCGAAGGGCCCGTACGTACAGACCCGCGTGCATGGCCCCGTACGTACAGACCCGCGCGTAACAGACCTGCGCGTAACAGACCGGTCGCTCAGGCCAGCAGGGGCAGTACCTCCGCCCCCAGACGCCGTACGTTCTCCTCCGTCGCCGCCAGATCGCCGGTGCCCTCCACGAGCAGCGCGAAGCGCGTGATGCCCGTGCGCTCCGCCGTGGCCGCGAGCCGGTCCGCCGCCAGCCTCGGCGGCCCCACCGGGTGCAGGGCGCAGAGCAGTTCCGTGTACGCCACCGGGTCGCGCATCGAGCGCGACCGGCCGTCGACCGTCACATGCGCGCCGAGTCCCTGGCGCAGCCAGCCGGGCATCGCCTTGACCAGGGATTCCGTGGCGGCGGTGCGGCTGTCCGCGATCTGCGCCACGCCGGCCGACACATGCGGAGCGTGCTCGATCTCCGCGGGCGCCAGCCCCGCCGCGCGCGCGTGCGTACGCCACAGCGCGACCATCTCCGCCTTCTCCTCGTCGCCGCAGTGCATGCCCAGCAGCATCGGCAGCCCGTGCCGGGCGGCCAGCCGCACGCTCCGGGGTGAGGTACAGGCCATGATCGTCTCGGGTCGGCCGCCGGGGTACGTCAGCTCGTCGGCACGGGGGACGACCGGGACCTCACGGAAGGCGTACCGGTCGCCGGAGGCCGCCACCCGCGTCCCGCGCAGCCAGCGCAGCAGCAGCTCCAGCGCCTCCGGGAAGTCACGCTCGTAGGCGCTCAGGCCCGCCCCGAAGACCTCCAGGTCGACCCAGGGGCCGCCCCGTCCCACCCCGAGAGTGAACCGCCCGCCGGAGACGAGATGGAGCAGCGCGGCCTGTTCGCCGAGCGCCACCGGATGGACGTTCGGCAACACGCTGACCGCCGTACCCACCCGGATGTGTCGCGTACGGCCGAGCAGCAGCGCGGCCAGGGTCACGGCCGACGGGCAGACGCCGTACGGCACGAAGTGGTGCTCGGCCAGCCAGACCGCGTCGAGCCCCGACTCCTCGGCCAGCTCCGTGGTCCGCACCGCCCGGTGCAGCGCTTCCCCCTGTCCCTGGCCCGGGAACTGGGCGGCCAGTACAAAAGCTCCAACACGCATCGCCTTCTGCCTCCTTGCGGCCGACGCGACTCCCCCTACTGGCAACAACGTCTGACACGTGCCAAAGGCACGGCCGGACGTAAAACTCGTGCGATTGTCCGGTGAGTCCCTCCGTGGAGGCGGGGTGCGCACGCCTCTGAGGGGCGTCTGCCCGGTGGTGCGCGCCGTAGGCTGGAACCGGTCCGTGCTGTCTGCCCCGTGAGGTGTTCCGTGTCCCCGCGTCGCAACCGCCCCCGAGGCGGCGAGAACCCGACCGACCGATCCGCCGACGCCGGCGACCGGTACGGCGGCTTCCAGCGATCGGAAACATGGCAGGGCGAGAACTGGTCAGTTCGACACGTGGCGGGGGCAAGTGCCGCCGGTAAGCGGTACCGCTGCCCGGGATGCGACCAGGAGATCCCCTCCGCGGCGGCCCATGTGGTGGCGTGGCCGGAGTACGGCGGGGTGGACGACCGGCGGCACTGGCACCAGTCCTGCTGGAAGGCGAAGGACCGCCGCACCTCGCGGGTGCAGCGGTCCCGTAACGCGCCGCGGTACTGAGCCCGGCGCCCCGCGCCCTGTGCGCCGGGCCGCGCGTCACACGTCGCGCCGCTCCAGGGAGAAGTACGCGGCGGCCATCGCGATCGCGGTCATCCCGGCGATGAGCCACAGCACCGACCAGCCGTGGGGGCCCGCATCGTTGAAGGCGTCTCCGTAGAGCTGGACGAGCTGGCTCGGGATCGAGTACGCCAGCAGGAACTCCTGGACGCCGCGGAGCGGTTTGGCGAACATGAACATCGCGAGGACGAGCGGCAGCAGGACCAGGCCGATCATCACGGTGATCGCTCCCGCCGAGTGCCTGACCAGCGCGCCGATCGCCATCGCGAGCAGCCCGAGCATCGCCAGGTAGAGGCTGACGCCGACGGTCGCGCGGATCCAGTCGGAGGCGGTGGGCGCGGCGGCGTCGAGGATCGCGGTCTGGAGCGCGGCGACGATCATCGTGGTCACGGTCGAGACGGTGAAGACCACGGCGGAGAAGACGATCGACTTCGCGGCCAGCACCCGGCCCCGGCTGGGGCACGCGGTGAGCGTGGTGCGGACCATGCCCGTGCCGTACTCCGAGGTGACGGTCAGTACCCCGAGCGTGATCACGCAGAGCGAGCCCAGCAGCACCCCGAAGAAGCCGAGGGCGAGCAGGGTGGTGCCGCTGGGCTCGGGACTCAGGTCGCCGCCGTCCCGGGTGCCGACGACGAGCAGCGCCACGAGCAGCCCGACGCCGACGATCAGCAGGACCATCACGCCGAGGGACCACATCGTGGACCGTACGGAGCGCAGCTTCGTCCACTCGGAGGCCAGGGCGTCCGCGAGGTGGGCCCGCCGGGTCGGGATCGGTGAGGCGTACGGCACAGGCTGGTGCGGAGCCTGGCCCTGGTGCGGGACCGGTGACGGGTGAGGAGGCTGCTGGAACGGGGTCGTCATCAGGCGTCCTCGGTGCGGTCACGCTTCGTCGGCCCCGCGGCGGGTGCCGGGGTGTCCTGCTGGTACGGGTCGGCCCCGGGCGGCGGCGGGGCGTACCAGCCCTGCTGCGGCACCTCAGGGGCCACGGGCGGCGTGGACCCCTGCGGGGCGGCCACGTACCCCTGCGGAGGCCCGTGGCCGGGCGGCTGGGGCGGCGGGGTGAAGCCGGCGAGGGCGTCGGCCGTGGAGCGGTAGTCGACCGCGGTCTGCGTCATCCGCATGTACGCCTCCTCCAGCGACGCCTGGTGCGGGGACAGCTCCCAGAGCCGCACGTCCGCGCCGTGCGCCAGTTCGCTGATCCGGGGGAGCGGCAGGCCGGTGACCCGCAGCGCGCCGTCAGGTTCGGAGAGCACCTGGCCGCCCGCCCCGGCCAGCGCCGCGCTCAGCTTCTCCCGCAGCTCCGGCTCGTCCCCCGAGGTACGGACCCGGGCGAAATCAGCCGAATTGGCCGAGATGAAGTCCTTGATGCTCATGTCGGAGAGGAGCCGGCCGCGGCCGATCACGATGAGGTGGTCGGCGGTCACCGCCATCTCGCTCATGAGGTGTGAGGAGACGAAGACCGTACGTCCCTCGCTCGCGAGCTGCTTCATCAGATTGCGCACCCAGTGGATGCCCTCGGGGTCGAGACCGTTGACCGGCTCGTCGAAGAGCAGCACCTGCGGGTCCCCGAGGAGTGCCGCCGCGATGCCCAGCCGCTGCCCCATGCCGAGCGAGAAGCCCTTGAAACGCTGCTTGGCGACCCCCTGGAGGCCGACGACACCGAGGACCTCGTCCACCCTGGCGGCCGGGATGCCGGAGAGCTGGGCGAGCGAGAGGAGGTGGTTGCGTGCGCTGCGCCCGCCGTGGACGGCCTGGGCGTCGAGGAGCGCGCCGACCTGGCGCGGGGCGTTCGGGAGCTGCCGGAAGGGGTGGCCGCCGACCAGGACATGACCGCTGGTGGGCCGGTCGAGACCGAGGATCATCCGCATCGTCGTGGATTTGCCGGAGCCGTTGGGGCCCAGGAACCCGGTGACGTGGCCGGGCCTCACCTGGAAGGAAAGGTTGTACACGGCCGCCTTGGCGCCGTAGCGCTTCGTCAGGCCGACTGCCTCGATCATTCTCCAGCCCCATCGACAGGTCAGGTCGTCGGGGCAGTGGCCGGTCCGGGCCCAATGCCCCCGTTAGAGTTAGGAGGATATCCAGGCGTTGACGGTTCCGGCCAAGTCGCTCCCCGCGGTGCGTCGGGGGTACGGGGCCGAGCCGCGCCCCTCGCACGCCGGAGCCCGCCTCCGTACGCGCCGGTGCCCGGCCTCCGTACGCGCCTGGAGCGCGCGGTCACCGTACGCGCCGGAGCCCGGCCTCGTACGCGCCGGAGCCCGCCTCCGTACGCGCCGGAGCCCGGCCTCGTACGCGCCGGAGCCCGGAGCCCGGGTCCCGTACGCGCCTACGCGTCGCGCTTCTTCAGTACGGCGTATCCGCCCCCGAGCGCGGCCACCACCCACAGCGCCATGATCCCCAGCCCCTCCCAGGGGCCGTACGGCGCCGGGGTCGAGTTCAGGGCGCCGGACACCACCTGGGTGATCTGGCGTCCCGCCTGGTCGGGGAAGTAGCGGGCGACGTCCTTGGCTCCCGGGACGGCCGCCAGGATCTGTGAGACGAGGAAGAAGAACGGCATCAGGATGCCGAGCGAGAGGATCGAGCTGCGCAGCATCGCGGTGACGCCCATCGAGAACAGCGCGATCAGCGTCATGTAGAGGCCGCTGCCGATCACCGCGCGCAGCACGTTGGGCTCGCCGATGTTCGTACCGTGGTCGCCGAGCAGCGCCTGGCCGAGGAAGAACGCCAGGAAGCCGGTGATCAGCCCGACCACCAGCGCCAGCACCCCGGCCACCAGGATCTTGCTGAAGAGGAACGTGGCGCGCTGCGGCACGGCCGCCAGCGAGCCCCGGATCATGCCCGAGCTGTACTCGGAGCCGACCACCAGCACTCCGAAGACCACCATCGCGAGCTGCCCGAGGACCATCCCCGAGAAGCTGGTGTACGTCGGGTCGAAGGTCGCCCGGTCCATGTCCGAGAGCGTGCCGAACTGGGAGCTCACCACCGCCGAGAGCGCCCCGCCCAGGGCCACCGTCACGACCAGCGCGCTGACCAGCGTCCAGGTCGTGGAGGAGACCGTACGGATCTTGGTCCACTCGGAGCGGAGGACCGCCGGTACCGATGCCATGGTCAGATCCCCTCGCCGGTCCTGCGGGCGTGGTACTCGACCGACTCCGCCGTCATCTGCATGAACGCTTCTTCGAGGGAGGCGCGCTGGGCGCTCAGCTCGTGCAGCACGATCCCGTGGCGCGCGGCCAGCTCGCCCAGCTCCTCCGTGGTCGCCCCGTCGATCTCCAGCACGCCGTCCGCCGCGTCGACCGCCGTGAAACCCGCCCCGTGCAGCGCGTCCTTCAACTGCTCACGCTGCGGGGAACGCAGGCGCGCGTAACTCCGGGAATTCGCGTGGATGAAGTCGGCCATCGATGTGTTCGCGAGCAGTCTGCCCTGCCCGATCACGATCAAGTGATCGGCGGTCAGGGCCATTTCACTCATGAGATGACTGGATACGAAGATCGTGCGGCCTTCGTGTGCGAGTGCCTTCATAAGATTGCGGATCCAGTGGATTCCCTCGGGGTCCAGACCATTCACCGGTTCGTCGAACATCAAGATCTCCGGATCACCGAGCAGCGCCGCCGCGATACCGAGCCGCTGCCCCATCCCGAGGGAGAATCCCTTCGACTTCTTCCGCGCCACCGCCGTCAGTCCGACCAGGTCGAGGACGTCGGCGACCCGACTCTCCGGGATCCGGTTGCTCTGCGCCAGACAGAGGAGGTTGTTGTAGGCGGTGCGGCCGCCGTGCATGGCCTTGGCCTCCAGCAGCGCCCCGATGTGCTTGAGCGGTTCGGGGAGGTCCCGGTAGTGCCGTCCGTCGATCCGGACGGAGCCGCCGTTCGGATGGTCCAGATCGAGCATCATCCGCATCGTGGTCGACTTGCCCGCCCCGTTGGGACCGAGGAAGCCCGTCACCACGCCGGGCCGCACCTGGAAGGAGAGGTGATCGACCGCCACCTTGCGGCCGTAGCGTTTGGTGAGCCCCTCTACCTCGATCATGCGGCCAACCTAAGCGCGCACAAAGCCCCCCGCCACCGGAGTGACAGGGGGCTGCGCGATCGTTACCCGATCGATCGGCCGACCGGGACCGTGGTGGATCAGCGGGACTGCTGCGCCGGGACCCCGCGGGAGATCGGCTCGTCGTCCGCCGGGGAGCCGGCGGCGGCCACCGCGGCACCCGTCAGCGTCGCCAGCATCTCGCGGACGTTGGTGAGCTGGGCGTTGATCGAGTCGCGGCGGTTCGTGAGCGCCGCCAGCTCGCGCTCCGACTCGCTGCGGATCCGGTCGGCCTTGGCGTTCGCGTCCGCCACGATGTCCTCGGACTGACGCTGAGCCGTCTCGACCGTCTGACGGGCCCTGCGCTCCGCGTCCGTACGCAGCTTCTCGGCCTCCAGACGAAGCTGCTCGGCGCGGTGCTCGATCTCCGCCAGGCGCTTCTCGGCCTTCGCCTGACGGGACGCCAGGTCGCGCTCCGACTGCTCCCGCCGCTTGGCGAGGTTCGTCTCGAAGTCCGTGGCGGCCTGGGCGGCCTTGGCACGGGTCTCCTCGAAGAGCGCGTCGGCCTCCTCGCGCTTGGACTGCGCGTCCTTCTGTGCGTCCGAACGCAGCGTCGACGCGTCGCCCTTCGCCTTGTCGACGATACGGACGCCCTCGTCCTCGGCCTTCGCCTTGCGCTCGACGGCGAACGCCTCGGCGTCGTTACGCACCTGCTGGGCCGCCGACTCGGCGAGCTCACGGTGCTGCTCCGACGCGCGACGGGCCTCCTCGCGCAGGTCCTTCGCCTCCTCCTCGGCGAGGCGGAGGATCTTCTCGACGCGGGCGCCGAGGCCGGCGTACGACGGCTCGGCGTCGGTTACCTGGGCCTGGGCGTTCTGCGTCTCAAGGTGGAGTTCCTCGATGCGCTTTTCCAGAGCGGTGATGCGGGCCAGTGCACTGTCACGGTCGGCGACGAGTTTGGTAATGCGGTCGTCCACCTGACCGCGGTCGTAACCACGCCGCACGAGCTCGAAGCCGAATGGGGAGGAAGTGTCGCTCATGGGGTTCCTGTCGAATGAGACCGGTGAGGTGATAGGGGGAATCCTAGGGGCCTAAGCGGCGTGTCATCGAGTTGATGCAGCTTTGATATGGAGAATGTCCAGCCTTTTGAGTGGCAAGTCGCCGCCCTGAGGCACTAACTGTCGGAGGACTTGCTACTCGAACGGGTGGTTCCGGCCGCTGCGCCCGCCTTGACGGGATTGTCCTTCCCGCCGCCTGACGGTGCCTCGAACGACTCCAACGCCTCCAGTACGTCCTGGACACGGGAGATCTCCGCCTGGATGTCCTCGCGCCTGCGCACCAGGACGTCCAGCTCGTGCTTGCCCTCGTCGACCATCTGTTTCGCCTCCGCGGCCGCCTCGGCACGCAGTTGCTCGGCCTCCCTGACCAGGGTGGCCTTCTTCTGCTCGGCCTCCTTGAGCAGCCCATCCGCCTTGCGCACCGCCGAGATCCGGACCGAACTCGCCTCCGAATTGGCGTCCGCGACCAGCTCCTTGGCCTTCTCCTCGGCCTCGGTGCGCTGCTCGTCGGCGGCCTTCATCAGCTTGTCGACGCGCTCGCCCGCCGTCCTGAGCTGCTCGGACGTCTCGCGCCGCGCCCGCTCGTGGAGCTGCTCGATCTCGTTCTCGACGCGCCTGCGCAGCTCCTCGCCGCGCTCCCGTACAGCCGTCGCGTCCCGGCGCGCCCCCACCAGCAGCTCGTTCGCGTCCGAACGGGCCTGCTCCACCAGGGAGTTCCCGTCCACCGTCGCGTCCGAGGTGATCCGGGCCGCCTCCTTGCGGGCCGCGCCCACCAGCGTGTCGGCCTGCTTCTCGGCCTCGGTGGCGGAGCGCAGCCCCTCCTCCTGGGCCTTGTTGACGAGCTGGTCCGCCTGCTCGGCGGCGTCGGAACGGCGCTTCGCCGCGTCCTTGCGCGCCTCGTCCAGGAGCCAGTCCGTCTCCTCCTGCGCCTCGTTCCTGACCCGCTCGGCGGTGGCCTCGCTCTCCCGCTTGAGCTGCTCGGCGTCGGCCCGCACGCGTTCCGCCGCCTGCTGCGCGGAGCCCACCGTCTCCGCGGCCTCCGCGCGCATCCGCTCGGACTCGCCCGCGGCCTCGTTGATGAGCCGGTCGGCCTGCGCGGCGGCGTCGCCGCGCATCCGGTTGGCGTCCTCGCGGGCCTCGGCCCGGCTGCGGGACGCGTCCTGCTCCGCCGACGTCAGCGCGTCCGACGCCTCCGTCCGTACCCGCTGCGCGTACTCGGCGGTGTCGGAGCGCAGCCGCTCCGCCTCCCCGATCGCGTCGTTGACCGTGCGTTCGGCGAGCGCCTGGGCGGCCTCCGACTCCGCCTGGACGCGGGTACGGAGCTGGTTCGTCTCCGTGGTGGCCCGCTCGCGCTCGGCGCGCGCCTCCGCCCGTACCCGCTCGGCCTCCTCGCGCGTCTCGGCCTGGAGCTGGTCCGCGGCCTGCTCGGCGGCGACCCGCTGCGCCAGGATCTCCTGCTCGGCCTGGTCGTGCAGCCCCGCGACCGCGTCCCGTACCTGCTGGGCGGTCTGCTCGGCGGCGGCCACCAGCTCCGTCGCGCGGTAGTCGGCCTCGCCGACCAGCCGCTGTGCCTCGGTCTGCGCGTCCTCGACGCGTTTACGGGCCGACGCGAGCAGCTCCTCGCTCTGCTCGCGGGCGCGCTCGCGCTCCTGCTCCGCCTCGGCCCGGGCGCCCGTCAGGGTCTCCTCGGCCTCGCGGCGCCGGCGGGTCGCCTCCTCCTGCGCGGCGGCCAGCGCCTCGGCGGCCTCGGTGCCGACCCGGTCGGCGGCGGCGCCCGCCTCCGTCCTGATCCGGTCGGCGGTCTCCTGCGCCTCGGTCTTGAGCCGCTCCGCCTCCGTGGCGGCCTCCGTACGCAGCCGTACCGCCGCGTTCTCCGCCTCCGCGCGGGACCCCGCGGCGTCCTGGGCCGCCTCCGTGCGCAGCCGCTCGGCCTCCTCCTCGGCCTGCGCCTGGAGCGTACGGCTGCGTTCCGCGGTCTCCGTGCGCAGCCGCTCGGCCTCCTCGGCCGCCTCGCGGCGGATCCGCTCGCCCTCGGTGCGCGCCTCGGTCAGCGCCTCCTCGGCGGACGCGAAGCGCGCCTCCGCCTCCGTGTGCAGCCGGGTCAGCTCGCCGGCCGCCTCCGCCTTGCGGGCCTCGACGCCCCGCTCGGCCTCCTCGCGCAGCTCGGTGGCGGCCTGCTCGGCGGCGACCCGCATCACCTCGGCGAGGTCCTCGCCCTCCTCGCGGAGCCGCTCGGCCTCGGCGCGGGTGCGCTCCAGGGTCTCCTCGGCCTGCCGGCGCAGCGTCGTGGCGCGCTCGATGGCCTCGGTGCGTACCCGCTCGCTCTCGGCCGTCGCGCTGTTGCGCAGCTCGTCGGCGTCGGCCTTCGCCTTCGTCAGCAGTTCCTCGGCGGACCTGGCCGCCTCCTCGATCTGCTGGACGGCCTCCCTGCGGGCCTCGCCGCGGATCCGCTCGCCCTCCGCGACCGCCTCGGCCCTGAGCTGTTCGGCCTCGCCGCGCAGCCGGCGCGCCTCCTCCTGGAGCTCGACCGTCTTGGCGCGGTACTCCTTCGTGTCGTCCTTGGCCGCGCCCTTGAGCTGGTCGGCCTGCTCGGCGGCCTCTCCGCGCAGCCGGTCCGCCTCGGCCTCGGCCTCGTGGCGGATCCGGTCGGCCTCCTCGCTCGCCGAGCGGGTGGTGGCCTGGGCGTCGTCGGACGCCTTCGTCAGGACCTCCTCGGCGGTACGGGCCGCCTTGGCGAGCTGGGCCGCGGTGTCCTCGGCGGCGACCGCGCGGGCCTTCTCCGCGGCCTCCGCGACCAGCTTCTCGCCCTCGGCCCGGGCGTCGGCGAGGGCCTGCTCGGCCTCCGCCTTGGTGGCCTCGGCCTCCTTGGTGGCCTCGTTGACCAGCCGGGCGATCTCCGACTTGGCCGTACGGGTGCGCTGCTCGTTCTGCGACTCGGCGCCCGCGAGCCGCTTGGTGGCGGTCTCCTTCGCCTCCGTGACGACCTTCTCGGCCTCGGCCCTGGCCTCCCGCATCCGGTCGTCGGCGGCCTGCATCCGCTGCTCGGCGGCGCGGCTCAGCTCGGTGGCCTGCTGGCGGGCCTGGTCGGCCTCGGCGGTGGTGGAGGTACGGAGGTGTTCGGCGTGGCTGGTGGCCTCCTGGGCCTGCGACGAGGCGGCGTTCAGCATCCGCTCGGCGTCCCTGCGGGCCCGCAGCAGCAGTGACTCGGCCTCGGACCTGGCCGTCTCGGTCTCGGAACCCAGCCGGCGCCGTGCCTCGTCGGTGACCCGCGCGGCCTCGGCGCGCGCGGCGGCGAGCGACTGCTCGGCCTCGGCGCGCGACTCGTCCATCAGCCGCCTGGCCTGGGCCTCCGTACGGGCACGGAGCTGTTCGGCCCAGGCGACGTTCTCGTTGACGTGGGACTCGACGGTCTGCCGGCGCTCCGCGAGCTCCTGGTCGAGCCGCTGGCGGCGCTGGACGGCCTCGGTGTGCAGCTCGGCCTGGAGCCGCGCCTGGTGCTCGGCGTGCTCCTGGAGGATGCGCTGCGTCTGGGCGCGCGCGTCGCGCAGCTCGCGCTCGGCGTCCTGGCGCAGCTGTTCGGCCTGCATCTGGGCGTTCCGCAGATGCTGTTCGGCCTGGTAGCCGAGGTCGCCGCTGTCGTACGAGGAAGAAGGACGGGTCGCCAGAGCGCGCCGTGCCTCGTGGAGCTTGGCGCGCAACACCTCGACCTGGTAACCGAGGTCCTCGGCGTGCTGGACGGCCTTCTCCCGCGCGGTCTTCAGCCGGTCCATCTCGGCTTCGAACCGCGAGAGGTGGTCGTCCTCAGCTCGGTGGCTCTGCTGGCTTTCGTAGCCCCGCACTGCGCGGTCCCATCCGTCCCCTGGTCGCAACTGCCCTATTGGGCACCGTTCTCGGCGAACGGACCCCCGGGGGAATGGTGACAGATCAACGGCAGGGGCGCGGCCCCGGCCCGGCCCCGGCCCGGAAGCGCCACTCTACCGGGCCGGGAATCCTTAAGGTCAGTGCTCCGGGCGGGAGGTGACCAGTTCGGTGAGTACGCCGTGGCAGTCCTTGGGGTGGAGGAACGTGATGCGGGACCCCATCGAGCCGGTGCGCGGCTCGTCGTAGAGGACCCGTACCCCCTTGTCCCGTACGGCCTGGGCGTCCCCGTCCACGTCGGCGGTGCCGAACGCGATGTGATGGACGCCCTCCCCGTTCCTGGCCAGCCACTTGCCGACGGCGGAATCCTCCCGGGTGGGTTCGAGGAGCTGGAGATACGAGGCCCCGCCGTCGGACGTCTCGTTGATCTTGAGCATGGCCTCGCGGACGCCCTGCTCCTCGTTGACCTCGGTGTGGAACACCTCGAAGCCGTACGTGGCCCGGTAGAACTCGACGGTCGCATCAAGGTCGAGACAGGCGATTCCGATGTGGTCGATTCTCGTCAGCATGCTGACAGTGCAGCGGTAGGGAGGTGATTACGCAACGTGCGCGCCGTCACACGTGCCGCCGGGTGACCCGGACCCTTACCGCTCAGTACATTTGAAGTGAACCGTCGTTCACACGGCGGTCCGCCCACCGTCCACTCCTCATGCCGCACGCAGCCGCACGCAAAGGGGATCGCGTCCCATGTCTGGAACGAACACCACCACCTCCGTGATCGTCGCCGGCGCCCGTACCCCCATGGGTCGGCTCCTCGGTTCACTCACCCCCTTCTCCGGCGCCGACCTGGGGGGCTTCGCCATCAAGGCCGCCCTGGAGCGGGCCGGCATCGGCGGCGACCAGGTGCAGTACGTGATCATGGGCCAGGTGCTCCAGGCGGGCGCGGGCCAGATCCCGGCCCGCCAGGCGGCCGTCAAGGGCGGCATCCCGATGAACGTCCCCGCGCTCACCGTCAACAAGGTCTGCCTCTCCGGACTCGACGCGATCGCCCTGGCGGACCAGCTCATCCGCGCGGGTGAGTTCGACATCGTCGTCGCCGGTGGCCAGGAATCGATGACGAACGCCCCACACCTGCTGCCCAAGTCCCGCGCGGGCCACAAGTACGGCGCGATCGAGATGCTGGACTCCATGGCGTACGACGGGCTGACCGACTCCTTCGAGTCCATCGCCATGGGCGCCTCCACGGAGAAGCACAACGCGCGCCTGGGCATCGCACGCCCCCCGCAGGACGAGTTCGGCGCCCTCTCCCACCAGCGGGCCGCCGCCGCCCAGAAGAACGGGATCTTCGAGGCGGAGATCACTCCCGTCGAGATCCCGCAGCGCAAGGGCGACCCGGTGCTCTTCGCGCAGGACGAGGGGATCCGCCCCGGGACCACCGTGGAGTCGCTGGCCCGGCTGCGCCCCGCGTTCGCCGCGGACGGCACGATCACGGCGGGCACCTCCTCGCAGATCTCCGACGGCGCGGCGGCGGTCGTCGTCATGAGCAGGGCGAAGGCCGAGGAGCTGGGCCTGGAGTGGCTGGCCGAGATCGGCGCGCACGGCAATGTGGCGGGCCCGGACAACTCCCTCCAGTCCCAGCCCTCGAACGCGATTCTGCACGCCCTGGAGAAGGACGGCCTCGACATCGACGAGCTGGACCTCATCGAGATCAACGAGGCGTTCGCGGCGGTCGCCGTGCAGTCGATGAAGGACCTCGGAGTGTCCCCGGAAAGGGTGAACGTGAACGGGGGCGCGATCGCTCTCGGCCACCCGATCGGGATGTCCGGCGCCCGGCTGGTGCTCCATCTCGCGCTGGAGCTGAAGCGGCGCGGCGGCGGGACGGGGGCCGCGGCGCTCTGCGGGGGCGGCGGCCAGGGGGACGCGCTGATCGTCCGCGTGCCCGGACACGGATCCGTGCCCCGACACTGATCCGCGCCCGGACACTGACGGGAATCAGCCATATATGAGAGCGACAGGAACGGAGTTGTGATGCAGGACGTCCCCGGGCTGGTGGCTCAGGCGCGTGAGGGCCGGCCGCGGGCCGTTGCCCGGCTGATCTCCCTGGTCGAGGGGGCGTCCCCGCAGCTCCGTGAGGTGATGGCGGCGCTCGCTCCGCTCGCGGGCAGCGCGTACGTCGTCGGCCTGACCGGATCGCCCGGTGTCGGCAAGTCGACCTCGACCTCGGCGCTGGTCTCCGCGTACCGCCGGGCGGGCCGGCGGGTCGCCGTACTGGCCGTCGACCCCTCGTCCCCCTTCTCCGGCGGCGCGCTCCTCGGCGACCGGGTGCGGATGTCCGAGCACGCCTCCGACCCGGGCGTCTACATCCGCTCGATGGCGACCCGCGGCCACCTCGGCGGCCTCGCCTGGGCGGCCCCGCAGGCGATCCGGGTGCTGGACGCGGCCGGGTGCGACGTGATCATCGTGGAGACCGTCGGGGTCGGCCAGTCCGAGGTCGAGATCGCCTCCCAGGCCGACACCTCGGTGGTGCTGCTCGCGCCCGGCATGGGCGACGGCATCCAGGCGGCCAAGGCGGGGATCCTGGAGATCGGCGACGTGTACGTGGTCAACAAGGCGGACCGCGACGGCGCCGACGCCACGGCCCGCGAGCTGAACCACATGCTCGGCCTCGGCGAGTCCCGTGGCCCCGGCGACTGGCGCCCGCCGATCGTGAAGACGGTCGCCGCGCGGGGCGAGGGCATCGACGAGGTGGTGGAGGCGCTGGAGAAGCACCGCGCCTGGATGGAGGAGCACGGCGTCCTCGCCGAGCGCCGGGCCCGCCGCGCGGCCCACGAGGTGGAGACCATCGCCGTCACGACCCTGCGCAGGCGCATCGGGAACCTGCACGGCGACCGCCGCCTGGACGCGCTTGCCGAGCGCATCGTGGCGGGGGAGCTGGACCCGTACACGGCGGCGGACGAACTGGTCGCGGGCATCACGTCCGGCCCGTCCGGCGTCTGAACGGGAGCCGGGCGGGCCGTCGTTCCCGGCCCGCCCGGCTCCCCTTGCCACGTTCTCCCGTCCTGGCGTCTCCCGCTGCCGCCTTCTCCTGTCGCCTTCTCCTGTGGGCGGCGGCCGTCAGTCGTCGTCGCCGTCGTCGTCGCGGTCCACCGTCACCGCGCCGGTCCTCGCGTGGACGTTCAGTTCGTGCGTACGACCGTCCTTGCCACGTACGTCGACCTCCCAGGGCCCGCCCCGGTCGTCGTCCAGCTCGGCGGAGGTCACCGTTCCGGGTACGGAGGCGAGGGCGGCGGACATCGCACGCTGGGCGTCGACCGTGGCCGCGCGCAGGGCCGCACGGTCGTCGGCGTCGTCATCGTCGACGCCGTCGTCGTCCGGGACCACCCGGACCGTGCCGCCGGCCGCGTCGACCCGCAGCTCCACCCAGCGGTTGTCCTTGCCGAGCAGATCGATCTCCCAGCGGTCGGCCGCATGGTCGTCCTGCTCCACGGAGGAGACCGCCCCCGGGTGCGCCGCGAGCGCCACCGCGACGGCCTGGGCCGCCGAGAGACCGGCCCGGGGCGCGCTCGGCGTGGCGGTCGGCGTCGGGGCGGTCGTCCGCGGCGGGGCCGGCGTGACCGTGGTGTCGTCGCCCGTGTCGTCGTCCCGGCCGCCCCGGTCGTCGCCGCTGTCGTCCGGCGCGCCGGACGAGGCCGTCGGTGTCGCGGTGACCACGGGCACCACCGGCGCCGCGTCCTTGCCGTCCTGCCCGTGGTCGCTGCTCAGCGCGAGGGCGGCCGTGTAGGTGCCGCCGCCGATCAGGGCCGCCGCGGTGATCGCTGCGATGACGAAGTTGCGCTTCATGAGGTGGGCCTCCCGAGTCGGTCCGTGTCGAACACCTTCAATCTGCCGTACCGAAGCTGAAGCCAGGCTGAAGTCGGCTGAAGTGATCTTCAGGTTCCGTTTGCGAAGCTGTGCGCATGCGCCTGTTGATCGTGGAGGACGAGAAGCGGCTCGCGGTGTCGCTCGCCAAGGGTCTGACCGCCGAAGGGTTCGCCGTCGATGTCGTCCACGACGGCCTCGAAGGGCTGCACCGCGCGGGCGAGGGGGTGTACGACCTGGTCGTCCTCGACATCATGCTGCCCGGCATGAACGGTTACCGGGTCTGCGCCGCCCTGCGCGCCGCCGGCCATGACGTACCGATCCTGATGCTCACCGCGAAGGACGGCGAGTACGACGAGGCGGAGGGGCTCGACACGGGCGCCGACGACTATCTGACCAAGCCGTTCTCGTACGTCGTCCTCGTCGCCCGGGTCAAGGCCCTGCTGCGCCGTCGCGGTTCGTCCGGCGCCTCGCCCGTCCTGCGCATCGGCGGACTCACCGTCGACACCGCCGCCCGGCGCGTCTTCCGCGACGGTACGGAAGTGGCGCTCACGGCAAAGGAGTTCGCCGTACTGGAGCAACTGGCGGTACGGGCCGGGCAGGTCGTCGGCAAGCCGGAGATCCTGGAGCACGTCTGGGACTTCGCCTACGAGGGCGACCCCAACATCATCGAGGTCTACGTCAGCGCGCTGCGCCGCAAGATCGGCGCCGCGTCCATCCAGACGGTGCGCGGCGCCGGCTACCGGCTGGTCGCGCTGTGAGGGGCCGCTTCTCGTCCGTACGGGCCAAGGCGTCGCTCGGGGCGACGGCCGTCGTCGCGGTGGCGCTGGTCGCCGCCGGAATCGCGGTCCTGCTCTCGCTGCGCGTCAACCTCACCGGCCAGGCGGACCGAGAGGCGGACCGGGCGGCGCGCGAGGTCGCCCTGGAGATCGCCGCCCAGGCCCCCGACCGGACCCCGTACGCGAAGCTGGAACTGCCGGACGCCGAGGACCATCCGGTGCAGGTCACCGACGAGGACGGGCGGCTGCTCGCCCTCAGCGAGGGCCTGGAGCGGATCAGCGGCTCCGGGGTCGCCACGGTCGGCGCGGTCGGCGCGGCGCGGAACACGGCCTCGGAGCCGACGGCCACCGCCCGTACGGGCGACGATGACGACGACGGCGGCGGCGATGACGACAGCGGTGGGAAGGACCGCGGCGGGAAGGGCGACGGCGGGGACGACGATCCCGCCGTCGGGGAGATCGACGACACCACCGAGTACAGCGACGGGAGCGCGACGGCCGACGGCCATGCGGGCGAGTACCGCTTCGCCACCGTCGAGGCCACCGACCGCACCGGCAGGACGGTCCTCGTCCACGCGGGCGCGAGCCTCGCCGACCGGCAGAGCGCGGTCAACACGACGGCCGTCGCGATGCTGCTGGGCCTGCCGGTCCTGCTGCTGATCGTCGGGGGAGTGACCTGGCTGGTCACCCGGCGCGCGCTCCGGCCGGTGGAGGGCATCCGGAGTGAGATGGCGGCCATCACCGCCTCCGAGGACCTGTCCCGGCGGGTACCGGAGCCGGCCACGCACGACGAGGTGGCCCGGCTGGCCAGGACCACCAACGAGACGCTGACCGCGCTGGAGGCCGCCGTCGAACGGCAGCGCCGCTTCGTCGCGGACGCCTCGCACGAACTGCGCAGCCCCATCGCCTCGTTGCGCACCCAGCTCGAAGTGGGCCACGCCCACCCGGGGCTGCTGGACGTGCCGGGCGCGGTCGCGGACACCGTACGGCTCCAGCAGCTCGCCGGGGACCTGCTGATGCTGGCCCGGCTGGACGCGGGGGAGCGGCCCGGGCTGACCAGGACCGATCTGGGCGCGCTGGTCCGCGAGGAGGTCTCGCAGCGGGCGACGGACCACATCCCGGTCGCGGTGCGCGCCCGGGAGGGGTTCGACGTGCTCGGTTCGCGCGGTCAGCTCGCGCGGGTGCTCGGCAACCTCCTCGACAACGCGCAGCGGCACGCGGCCGGTTCGGTCGAGGCGTCGGTGCGCCGGGTGGGCGCGTGGGTGGTGCTCGCGGTCGCCGACGACGGGACCGGGGTGCCGGAGGCGGAGCGCGAGCGGATCTTCGAGCGGTTCGTACGGCTCGACGACGCCCGCAGCCGTGACGACGGCGGGGCGGGCCTGGGACTGGCCATCGCGCGCGATGTGGCGGAGCGCCACGACGGCACCCTCACGGTCGGCGGGACCCCGTCCGGCGGCGCCCTGTTCGAACTGCGGCTGCCGGCGGTGGTGTGACGCGCAAGCAGCTTGCGGACGGGCCGGCCGGCGGTGCCGCGGTCAGATCTTGCCGCGCCGTCCGCGAAGCTGCTCGGCGACCGGGGTCAGTGATGCCCGCAGCTCCGCGAGCGCCTCGGGCGAGAGCAGATCGATGAAGTGCCGCCGTACGGACTCGACATGGTGCGGGGCGACCCGCTGCATCGTCTCCATGCCCTGGTCGGTCAGGACCGCGAAGAGACCGCGCCGGTCCGACTCGCAGTTCTCCCTGCGCACCAGGCCCGCGGTCTCCATCCGGGTGATCTGGTGCGAGAGACGGCTCTTGGACTGGAGCGTCATGGCGGCGAGATCGCTCATCCGCATGCGCCGCTCCGCCGACTCCGAGAGATTGACCAGGATCTCGTAGTCGTTCATGGTCAGCCCGAACGGCTGGAGGTCCTTCTCCAACTGGTGCGTCAGCAGCTTGCTGACATCCAGGTGGGTGCGCCACGCGCACTGCTCCGCATCGCTCAGCCAGCGGGTGGCCGTCTCGGTGTCCATGTAATCGATTCTACCTAAGAAGTTGAATTCTGGACGAAATATAGGTGGGGTGGTACGTGTGACGCCCGGCACGCGCGCGCTCCCCGGGGAAAGGCGCACGCGTTCGACGTCACACTCCGCAGACTACCGCTCACAGCCCGAAGCGGCGCTGGAGATCACCAAGTCCGCCCTGTCCGGACGAGGGACCCCCGCCGCCCGGCACCCCCGCCTCCGGCGTGACCGCGCCCGTCGGCTGCTCGGCCATCAGCATCTCCGTCGACTGCAGCAGCACCGTACCGGCGCCGACGAACTCGAATTGGTGCTCCTCGCCCGAGACGCCCCCGATCCCCGTCAGCGACCGGAGGCCACCGAGCACACCGGACATATAGCCATGATCGTAATGGTGGCAGGGTGAAGGGCAGTCCGCCCAGCCGACCAGCGCCTGCGGGTCCACCCGGAGCGGCGGCTCCATGAAGACCACCGGCCCGTTGGACGCCGCGACGAACTTACCCGTCCCGATCAAGGTCAGGAACCCCGGCACGATCGACTGCTTCAGCGCCAGCGAGGGCTGGAACGCCAGCAGGTTTCCCGACCGGATCGTCAGATTGCCGTCCTCCAGGTCGAAGGAGTTGACGTCGAAGGCCCGGTCGGCGAGCAGCATCTTCCCGCTGCCCTCCGCGACCACCCAGTCCGCCGCGTGCAGCGGTGAGTGGAAGCTGCTGCGCACCAGCGGCTCGAAGCGGCCGTGACCGATCCCGTCGAAGTTGATCTGCCCGTAGTAGGCGATCATCCTGCCCTTCTGGAGGAACCACTGACTCCCCTTCAACTCCACACAGAAGGTGTACGCGTTGACGTTGTCGTCGCTCGGCAGCGTCACCGGATCGTGGATCACCGGCGCGCTCATGACTCCTCCGCTCACAGCTTCTCCTCCGACGCCTGGACGTACACCGCACCGCTGCCGCTCAGCTCCAACTGGAACGCCTCACCCGAGCCGCGCCCCACCATGTCCCGCCAGCCGAGCGCCGTCGAGAGCTTGTTCCGTACGTCGCCGTGGTGGGCGACGTACGCCTGGGGGTCCACATGGATGTCCCGCCCCGGGGAGATCGGCACCTCGATCACCCCGCCGTGCGCCATCACCGCGACCGCGCCGTGGCCCTTGAGGGTGGTCGTGAAGAGCCCCTGGCCGGTCACCTGGCCGCGCACCATGCCCATCACGCCGCCCTGCGAGCCCATGAACATCGTGCCCTGCTGGAGGGTGCCGTCGAAGGCGAGGAGCCGGTCCGCCTCCACATAGAGGGTGTCGCCCGCCAGATTGATCACCTGGATGTGGTGTCCGCCGTGCCCGAACATGACCGTGCCGCTGCCCTCGACCGTCATCAGAGGCGTCGCCTCGTTGGCCACCCGCCGGCCGATCATGGACATCAGTCCGCCCTGGCCGCCCTGGATGTTCGGGGTGAAGCTGACCTCGCCCCGGTACGCGAGCATGGCGCCGCGCTGGCTGAACAGTTTCTGGCCGGGCGCCACCGTCGCCTCGACCATCTTCGAGTTGATCTCGCGGAACGGCATCAGACATCACCCCCGATCGTGTTCCGCTCGCTCGGCTGCACGTAGACCAGGCCATCACCCTCGAAGCGGATCTGGAAGGACTCGCCCGAGCCCTCGCCCATGAACGTTCTGAAGTTCACGCCGGACTGGAACTTCTGCTGGAGGTTGCCCTGGTGCGCGATGTACGCGCCGGGGTCGACGTACAGCGGGTACTGCGGCGCCACCCGGAGGACCACCGCCTCACCGTCCGACATGACCGCCGCCTGCCCCGTGCCCTCGACCGTGGTCGTGAACAAGCCGTTTCCGGTCGCGCCGCCCCGCAGCCCGGTGAAGGCCGTGCCCGTCCGCAGCCCGGCGTCCGCGCAGAGCAGATTGCTCGCCTCGACATAGAGCTTGTCGCCGTGCAGCGAGACGAGGTTGATCTCGCTCGCCCGGTCGGCGAAGTAACACGTCCCCTGGCCTTTGACCTCCATCACGGTCATCTGCTCGCCGGTGAGACGGCGCGTCACCATCCCGCGCAGTCCGTCACCGCCCCCGGTCATCTTCTTGAAGGTCATCCGCCCGTCGTACGCGACCATCGAGCCGTTCTTCGCTTTGACGGCGTCGCCGGTCAGGTCGACGGCGAGCACCTTGCTGCCTTGCAGTCGGAACTGAGCCACGTCTCGACGGTATCCGGCGCCGCCGACAGGGAACAGGGGCCACGACCCCGACACGTCCCGGAACATCCCCGGATCCCGGCCCCCGACCCGGACCCTGATAACGGTCGGGTCAAGTGGTGCTGCCACAATGAGCACGTGCTTGTGCGCGCTTTCACAAGATCGCGTGCGTGAAGCCGCGTGTTGCCCTGCCCTCACGTTGCCCCCCGATGACGAAGGTGCCTGCCCCGTGGACATCAAGACCGCCTCCTCCCTCCACCGCCTCCGCCTGGTCTCCGCCCCGGAGGCCGTGTCCTTCCTCCTGCTCCTCGTCTGCTCGGTCCTCAAGCGGACGACGGAGTTCAACGCGGTCCCCGTGATGGGCGCCGTCCACGGCCTGCTCTTCGTCCTGTACGTGCTCTTCTGGCTGGACGCCTGGAACCGCACCAAGTGGTCCTTCGGTACGGCCGCCCTCTACTTCGTGCTCTCCGTCCTTCCCGCCGGCGGCTTCTTCGCCGAACGCAAGCTCAAGCGCGCCGCCGACGACGAGGTCATCGCCTCCCGCGCCCGCCGCGAAGGCGCGGTGAACGCGTGATCGTCGCCTTCTCCGTCTCGCCCCTCGGCGTCGGGGAGGACGTCGGCGAGTACGTCGCCGACGCCGTCCGCGTCGTCCGCGAATCCGGACTGCCGAACCGCACGGACGCCATGTTCACCTCGATCGAGGGGGAGTGGGACGAGGTGATGGACGTGGTCAAGCGTGCCGTCGCCGCCGTCGAGGCCCGTGCCGGGCGCGTCTCGCTCGTCCTCAAGGCCGACATCAGGCCCGGCGTCACCGACGGCCTGACCTCGAAGGTCGAGACGGTGGAACGCCACCTCTCCGCCTGACCCGGACGGCGGGCCCCGTGCGGCCCCGCACGCTCCGTACGGGTCCCGTGCCCGACGCCGCTCGGGGTCCGCGCTCGACTCCGTACGGGTCCGCGCCGACTCCGTACGGGGCACGCACCCGACTCCGTACGGGCGAAACCTCGAAGGTAAAGCCCCTCGCACGGGCGCCTCCAGTCGACACGCCGGTCAATGTCCCCTTCTGTGGGGATATCGACCCCGCGAGAACGCTGGAGGCACCGTGCGCCCGGAGGGCTTCGAGTACGACTACGACATCCACAGTTGTCTGGCCGGTCCTCTCATGGAACCGGACCGGACGGCCACCTACCGGGTGCGGTACCGGAGCCTGCTCTCGCGGGAACCCCGCCGAATACGTGCCGTCCTGCTGATGGCCTCGGCGCCGCTCCTCTCCGGGGCCCTGCTCGTCTACCTGGTCTGGCCCACCCACCGCACCGAGCGTGAGGGCGGCGACCGCTGGCTCATCGCCTTCGATCACGTGATGCTCGGCTCGATCGGGCTCATCGCCCTCTTCATGCTGGTCAACGTGGTCTCCGTGGCCCACGCCACGATGGTCGCCCAGGACCCGGTTCCGGTACCCGCCGAGACGGGCACCCGCGTCGCGTTCCTCACCACGTACGTCCCCGGCAAGGAACCGCTCGCCATGGTGCGGGACACGCTCGAAGGCGCCGTACGGCTGCGCCACAGCGGCCCGCTCGACATCTGGCTGCTCGACGAGGGCGACAGCCCCGCCGCCCGCGCGCTCTGCGCGGAGCTGGGCGTACGCCACTTCACCCGCCTCGGGGTGCCCGAGTGGAACCGTACGCGCGGCGTCCACAAGGCCAGGACCAAGCACGGCAACTACAACGCCTGGCTCGCGATGCACGGCGACGACTACGACTTCTTCGCCTCCGTCGACACCGACCACATACCGCTCCCCAACTTCCTGGAGAGGATGCTCGGTTACTTCCGCGACCCGGACGTCGCCTTCGTCGTCGGCCCCCAGGTGTACGGCAACTACACCTCGCCGGTCACCAAGGCGGCAGAGTCCCAGCAGTTCCTCTTCCACGCGCTGATCCAGCGGGCCGGCAACCGCTACCGCGCGCCCATGTTCGTCGGCACCAACAACGTCGTACGGATCACCGCCCTCATACAGGCCGGCGGACTGTACGACTCGATCACCGAGGACATGGCCACCGGTTTCGAGCTGCACCGCCGTCAGAACCCGCTCACCGGCCGGTTCTGGCGCTCCGTCTACACGCCCGACGTGCTGGCCGTCGGCGAGGGGCCGGTCTCCTGGACGGACTTCTTCACCCAGCAGCTCCGCTGGTCCAGGGGGACGTACGAAACCCTCTTCAAGCAGTACTGGAAGGCGCCCTTCCGGGTGCCGCCCGGACGGCTCTTCAGCTACACGATGATGCTCGTCTACTACCCGATGACCGCGGTCAACTGGTTCCTGGGCATCCTGAGCTGCGTCCTCTTCCTCTGGCTCGGCGCCTCCGGCACCCAGGTCTCGTCCTCGGTCCTGCTGATGCTCTACAGCGACGCGGCCGCCCTCCAGATAGGGCTCTACCTCTGGAACCGGCGCCACAACGTCTCGCCGCACGAGCCCGAGGGCTCGGGCGGGCTCGCGGGGATGGCGATGTCCGCGCTCTCCGCGCCGATCTACCTCAAGTCCCTGAGCTCGGCGGTGCTGCGCACCCGTGGCCGCTTCGTCGTCACCCCCAAGGGCGGGGAGGCCAGCCCCGACCGGCTGCTGACGTTCCGGCTGCACCTCTTCTGGGCCGCTGTACTGATCTGCTCGCTCATCGCGTCCGCGTTCCTCGGCCACTCCCATGTGGCGATGCGCACCTGGGCCGTCCTGGCGCTCGCGATCGCGCTGGCCCCGGTCGCGGTCTGGGGCTGGACACTCCGGCAGGAGCGCGCCGAGCGGAGCGCGGCACTCGTCCCCGTGGCAACCGGGCCGCGTCCCGCGACGCGGCCCGCGATCCCGCCGAAGCCGGCGTTCCCGCCGAAGCCGGCGGCACCGCCCCAACCTGTGGCGCCGGCGGAGCTGGTGGACCGCGCGACGCCCGTGTCGACGACGAGCGGAAGGCACTGACAGATGTCCGAGCAGTACCGGCCCCGGCGCCGGCCGTCGAACAAGCTCAGGAAGAGTCTGATGGGCGGGGGAGCGGTGGTGCTGCTCGTGGGCCTCAACGCCCCCGCCGCCGTCTCCTTCGCCCAGGAGAAGTACCACGCGTACAAGATCTCCCAACCCGGCTACAAGCGGCAGTACGGCTCCTGGAACACCCTCGCCGTGCCCCAGGAGTACCGTACGAACGCGATCCACGCGGCCCTGCTGCACACCGGCAAGGTGCTGATCATCGCGGGCTCCGGCAACAACCAGAAGAAGTTCGACGAGGGCTCGTTCGACACGATCCTGTGGAACCCGGCCGACAACTCGTTCAGGAAGATTCCCACCCCCGAGGACTTCTTCTGCTCGGGCCACTCCCAGCTTCCCGACGGCCGGCTGCTCGTCGCGGGCGGCACGGCGCGCTACGAGGTGCTCGACGGCAAGATCGAGCGCGCGGGCGGCAGGATGCGGGTCAAGAACGAGAACCCGGACAAGGCGCACACGTTCAAGAAAGGGACACGCTTCCGCTCCCCGTCGGGCGTCGAGTACCTCAGCAGGTTCGATGTCACCGTCCCCAAGGCGAAGCGCGAGTTCAAGGTCGCGTACGCGTCCAGCGGCCGGATGCTGCCCTGGAGGACCAAGGTCACGGCCGGTGAGGCGCGCGTCTTCGTGGAGGCGGCGCGCAAGGGCCCGCAGGCGCTGACGACGCAGGCTGCGCAGTACGAGATCGTCGGTCTCAAGGGCAAGGACGCGGACAACCTCTACGGCCTCGCCCAGAAGATCACCACGGAGAAGCAGGACTTCCAGGGCATCAGGGCCGCGTACGAGTTCGACCCCAGGGCCGAGAAGTACCTCCCCGTCGACCCGATGAAGGAGGCCCGCTGGTACCCCACGCTTGTCACCCTGGAGGACGGCAAGGTGCTCGCCGTCTCCGGCCTGGACGACGTGGGCGCCGTACTCACCGGCGACAACGAGCTGTACGACCCGAAGACCAAGACGTGGTCCAAGGGCCCCACCCGCTACTTCCCGACCTATCCCGCGCTCTTCCTCACCAAGGGCGGCAAGCTCTTCTACTCCGGCTCCAACGCCGGGTACGGCCCCGCCGACCAGGGCCGCAAGCCGGGGCTGTGGGACGTGAAGACCAACACGTTCACCGGGATCGGCGGGCTCACCGACCTCGACCAGACCGAGACCTCGGCCTCCCTGCTGCTGCCGCCCGTCCAGGACCAGCGGGTGATGCTGCTGGGCGGCGGCGGGGTCGGCGAGTCCTCCAAGGCCACCGCCCGTACGGCCGTCGTCGACCTGAAGAGGGACAATCCGGCTTTCGAGGAGGGCCCGAGGCTGCCGCAGGGCACCCGGTACCTGAGCAGTGTGCTGCTGCCGGACGACTCGGTGTTCACCACCGGCGGCTCCTCCGACTACCGGGGCCGCAGCGCCAGCGACGTCCTGAAGGCGCAGTTCTACGACCCGAAGTCCAACACCTTCCGCCGCGCCGCCGACCCGACCGTGGGCCGCAACTACCACTCCGAGGCGCTGCTGCTGCCGGACGGCCGGGTGGTGACCTTCGGCTCCGACCCGCTCTTCGACGACGCGGACAACACCAAACTCGGCACGTTCGAACAGCGGGTGGAGATCTACACCCCGCCCTACCTCCACGGCGACAAGGCCCAGGAGAAGCGCCCGAAGCTGGGCGCGGGCCCGCAGCGGGTCGGCGCGAACGGCCGGGCCACGTTCCGTACGGACCACCCCGAGGCGATCGCCAAGGCGCGGCTGATGCGCCCGAGCGCGGTCACGCACACGACGGACGTCGAGCAGCGCTCGGTCGACCTCACGATGAAGAAGGGCAAGGGCTCGCTGACGGTGGAGGTCCCGAAGGACCGTGCCCTGGTGCCGCCCGGCTGGTACATGCTGTTCGTCACGGACGCGGCGGGCATCCCGTCCGAGGCGAAATGGCTCCAGGTGGAGTAGCCGCCACCGGCCGTGGGGCGCGTACGCGGGGAACAGGCACCCCCGCGTAGGCGCCCCCGCGCGCTCCAGCCCCTCCGCGTGCTCCAGCCCTCCGCGTGCCCCAGCCTCTGCGCGAGTCCAGCCTCTCCGCGCGCCCCAGACCCTCCGGGCGGGGCTACCCCGCCCCTCCGCGCTGCTCCGGCGCCGGGCACCACGTGCTCTGGCTCAGCGTCCCCCACCGCCCGCAGAAGCCGACCTGCGCGGGCCGCTTCACCCCGTCGACCCGCTGCACCGATATGATCTTGTCCAGCGGAATCTGACGGTCCACCACCCCGCCGAAGTCGATCCGCCCGCTCTCCCCGTCCAGCGCCGCCGTCCCGTGGATGCTGCTGAGCGCGTGCCACACCGTCAGCGAGGAGAGCGGCAGCCGCGATGCCGCGTCCTGGAGCTGCCCCACCGCCTTGAGGTACAGGTTGACCGCGTCGAAGGCCAGCGAGGCATGGCCGTCCAGCGACGTGTTCGCCAACTGCTCGCACTCCGTGGGGAACAGCTTCCGCAAGGTGCTGTAGAGGTCGCTCTTCGTCTTGCAGGAGGTGGACCCCAGGGTGAAGTCCATGAAGTCGAAGGGCACTTTGGGGTACGCGGTCCGCCGGACCGGGTCCGCCGCCATCCGCGCCACGTCGTCGCCTCCGAGCAGGAACGGCGGGTTCGAACCGCACGCCGCGTTCACCCCGGCCAGCAGCGTCTCGAAATCCTCCGGCCGTCCGGTGAAGAACACCAGCCCTTCGTACCCGCACGCGTGCTCCCCCACGGTCCGCGGCCCCGGATACCCGGAGACCGCGGGCGGTGAGGGCGACGGCTTGAACCCCTGCTGCTCGACATCGAAGCCGGCGCCGTCGAAGCTCCCCGCCGCGTCGGCCCGCAGATTCTCGCTGTACTCGTCGGTCGGATCCGCCGAGTAGACGATCCGCACACTGCGCCGCGGAATCGTCTTCTCCCCGGCCAGGTGCGCGCCGTACGCCGCGGCGACCGTCGCCTGGCGCCGGTTCTGCGGCGACACCTGGTAGTACATGGGCGAGTGGTCGTCGAGGGTGTCCGCCGACAGCGACGTCGCCACCATCGGCAGGCCGATCCGGGTCAGCTCCTCTATCGTCGTGATGGTCGCCGTGCGGCTCTGGTCGAGCCCCGTGACACCGACGATGGACGGGTCGCTCCGCATCATCCGCTCCACCGTGCCGACGACCTCGGGGCCGAACCGCATCCCGGTGCCCGCGCTCGCCGGAAAGATCCGCAGCACCGGATCGGTGGCCCCGCGCTTGTCCAGCTGACGCCGCTGCGCGCTCGCCGCGCCCTGCAGCGCCTCCCGTACGTAGGTGAGCGAGCTGGGCTGCCCGGAGCTGCTGAGCAGGGCGGAGAGATGGATCAGCGTCACCACCGGCCGTTCCCCGAACGCCCGGTGGATCTTGTCCGCCTCGTCGTTCTGGCGGGCGATCGTGCTCAGCGTCTCCTTGAGCGCCGGGTCCTTGGAACCGAAGGCGTAACCGTTCGGCGCGACCCCGACACACTCCCCGGTCGACCGCCGCTCCAGCGTCGCCGCGTCGGGGTCCGACCGGCTCAGCCCGCAGTGCCGCTCCCGCCACTTCAGCGCGGGCGCCGGGTCGAAGGCCCGGGCGAACCCGCCCGCGAGCAGGGCGACCACGACCACCCCCGCCAGGGCCGTCACCCGGCGCCGCGCCCATCCCGGCGGCGGATCCACCGTGAGCCGCCGGACCAGGTCGACCCGGTTCTTCTGCTGCTGGTACGTGGGCGCTTCCAGGGCCAGCGGCGCGGGCACGTCGATCGGCAGATACCAGACGGCCGCGGAACGGCTCCGCCCGGCGGCCTCGAAATGGTGGCGCCAGATTCCGTACAGATCTTCCGACAGCGGTCCCTGTCCGCGCAGTTCGTGCCCGAGGAGTTCGCCGTCGAGCCCCGTTCCGGTGCAGAGGACGGCCAGCGGATCGAAAACCCCGGTCTCGTTGCGTACGTCCACCAGCGAACGGATCAGCGTCGTCCCGTGGTTGGCATCGTTCACGTCCGTCAGAAACGCCACGCAATAGGCGGTACGGCGCGCGGCCCTGCGCCGCCGGAATCGGCGCCGGTACGCCACGCGGAGATCTTCCAGAAAGGCGTTGATCATCAACTTCCCGACCTGCTCGGGGTTTTCCCGGCCCCGCCGGGGTCGCGTCAGCCGCATGGCGAACCCGGGGAATGTCCCCGGATCGCGAGGCGCCATGTACGGCTGTCGCAGGAGCCACCGGTACTCGGCTCCCACGCCGCGCCAGGCGCGGAACCAGGCGAGCGGAAAGAGGTGGAGCCCGAGGACGAGAGCCCACCAGGGAATGTTTCCCTGTATCGAGACCTCGGTGTCCGGGCTGCGCAGCACACCGAACAGCCGCCGGCGCCGGAACTCCCGTTCACGCAGCCTGCGCAGCAGTTCCCGGTCCTGCTGAGGATCCGGCTCCCGCGCCGGATAGTCGGATTCCAGAAGCCAGTTGACCAGCCCGAACCGCCGGAACCGTACCCGCTCGTCGCGCCCGTTCCGTACCGAGGAGAACTCCTGCGCGAGCGCCACCAGAGCCCTCCGGTACACCTCGACCGGCTGCCATTCGGCGGGCAGGGGGTCCGATTCCTGGGCGACTTCGTCCCGGATCACGGACATGGAGATGAACTCGTGCGGGATCCGGTGGGGCGTGGCCCCGCCGAGGGAATCCTTGATGCCGTCGGTCAGCTCCGTCAGGTCGTCACCGACCAGACAGACCACGGGAATTCCGTTACGGTCGGCGAGTTCCGTGGGTAACTCGCCTTTTCCCGGCCTGCGTACAAGCGTGGCCAGCAGCTCGAAGACCTTGTTCGCGTTCTCGAATACGGGTGTCATGATCTCCCCGTTGAAACCGTGTTCGAATGACGCTCGACTGGTGTAACGATGCCCCAGCAGAGGAATTCGACACGTTACCGCTCACTGAACGCGGAAGCGGTCGCACTGCACACAACCTCCACCCGTAGGGGTGGTCCTGACGTGAATCCCCGGCGGCTTCCGGGCCCGTGGGGACCGGACGCGTCGGGTCCGCGTCCGGCGGCCTCAGCCCTTCGCCGCCCGCGCCAGGCCCAGCGCGTACTCCGGCCACCAGATGCCCGCCGCCGGGCCGCCGCGGCAGGGGCCGTCCGATTCGCCGGGGCGTTTGATCCACAGGAACGCGTCGACCAGTTCGTTGCCGGTGTTCGTGGTGGGCGGGGTGCCCAGCGCACGGCCCGGGGGGTTGCACCAGGCCTGGTCACGGTTGCCGGGGAGGGGGCCCGCGCCGTTTCTGCTGGTGTCCACCGTGAAGTGGGTCTCGCCGAGCACGCCGGCGAGCCGGGTGCCGTAGGCCTTGACCGTGTCGTTCGACTGGAAGTTGGACACGTTGAGCGAGAAGCCGTCCGCCGCGCCGATGCCCGCCCGCTGGAGCGGGCCCGCGATCTTGGCCGGGTCGGAGATCCAGTCCGGGTTGCCGGCGTCCAGGTAGACGCGGGTGTGCGGCTGCTTCTTCAGGCGGCCGACCGCGTGGGAGAGGAGCTCGTACCGTTCGGTGCGGTGCTCGTCGGGGGTGCAGCCGTCCGCGAGGTGCGGGAGCGCGTCCGGCTCCAGGACGACGATGGCCTTGGCATCGCCGATCGCGCTCGCGAAGGTGTCGATCCAGTCGCGGTAGGACGGCCCGTCGGGGGCGCCGCCCGCCGAGTAGAGCCCGCAGTCGCGGTGCGGGATGTTGTACGCGACGAAGACCGCGGTCCGCTTGTCGGCGGTCGCGCCCCGTACCGCCCGGCGGATCTGCGGCTCGGGGTTGTCGCCGGCCGGCCAGACGGCGACCGCGCGGTCCGCGATCCGCTTGAGGAGCTTCGCGTCGGCCGAACGCCCCTGCTTCTCCCACTGTTCGACCTGCCGGACCGCGTCGCTGTCCGGGTCGATCCAGAACGGCGACGCCGCCGTCGGGGCCGCCTCGCCCTGCACCACCGGGGCCGCCGTCCGGGCGGTGGCAGCGGCGGGCGCGTCGGTCCCGGACCTGGGAGGAGTACAGCTCACCGCCGTGGCGAGCGCGAGCAGGACCGCGACGAGGCTCGGCGCCGTGGCACGCGTACGGGGCCGGGGCGACGGCGACGGCGACAGCCGTGGCGACGGCGATGGCGGTGACGGGTGCGGTCTGCGGCCGGACATCCAGCCCCCTCGGAAAGTCGACTGGGCGACGAACTGGGCGACGATGGGAATGGCAAGACCGGCATATCGTTACATAACGTTCAGTCGGTTGTGCTCTGCGACACCGACAGTGCGATACCGAGCGGCGTCCGCTCGTACAGCACCTGGTGCCCGTACCGCCGCGACGTCAGCAGCCCCGCCCCGCGCAGCGCCGAGAGATGCGCCGACACCGACGACGGGGCCAGCCCCAGCAGCCGCGCCAGCGCCGTCGTCCCGGCCGGTTCGTCCAGCGCGCACAGCACGTCCGCCCGTGCCCGGCCCAGCAGCCGGGCCAGCGCCTCGGGCGTACGGTCCGAAGGCCGCGTCCACAGGCCGCCGATGCCGCGCGCCGGGTAGATCACGGCCGGCTGCCACGGCGGCAGATAGCCGCTGACGACGCGCGGCCAGGAGAACACACTCGGCATCAGGACCAGTCCGTCGCCGCCGAGGACCCGCGTGTGGCTCCCGTTCGTCCCCGTGATCGTCAGTGTGGAGCCGTCCGTCCAGGCGAGCTGCGGACTCAGCTCCTCCAGCAGCCCGTGCAGCCCCTTCTCCGCCAACCGCCGCGAGTGGTACGCCACATCGGCCTCCAGCAGGGTGCGCAACCGGGGCCAGTCGGGCTCGACCAGCTCGTGCCACGCCCGCTCCAGCAGCCCGGCCAGCCTCTCCAGGGCCCGCGCCGGATCCGCCGCCATCGCCCGGCCCGCGGGGCTCGCCGAGGCGCCCGGGGTGTCGGCGAGCGCCAGTGTGATGTCGGACCTGACCAGCTCCGGGTCGGTGGCGCGGACGGCGGTGATCTCCTCCTCGAAGGAGGGGAGCGGGACCGACGGTGGCCGGGAGAGGAAGTCCGGGTTGTGGCCGTGCTCGGGCATCAGGAGGTGGAGCGGCGCGAGGTTGATCGCCGCGGCGGGGCTCCGGATCCGGCGCAGCCACGGCAGGTGGTAACCGTGCCGCTCGGGGCGCGCGAGGGTGCGTACCGCCTCCTGCGTCTCCCAGAGCGGCGAGACGGCGAACCGGCAGCGGAGCAGGTCGCTCTCGTCGAAGTGGAGCTGGAAGGGCATGGCGCGGGCGGCTCCCTGGTACCGATGGGCGAAAGACGGATGGGCGAAAGGCAGATGGGCGAAAGCCCGATGAGTGGAAGACGGGTGGGCGGAAGAAGGAAGGGCGGAAGAAGGAAGGTCGGAGATTCGGGCTCGCCCGAATGTCTGTGGCCGGATCGCCTACCCCGCCAGTCTGCCTCCATGCCCAAGAACACCTCCCGCGGGTACGGCTCCCTCTTCGCCGTCCGCGAGTTCCGGTTCGTCTTCGCCGCGCACCTCCTCTCGCTGCTCGGCGTGGTCGTCAGCGAGATCGCGTTGACCTTCCTCGTCTACGAACTCACCGGCTCCCCGCTGCTCAGCGCCCTCACCTTCGCCCTCGGCCTGCTCCCCTACCTCGTCGGCGGGACCCTCCTCTCCGGGGTCGCCGACCGCTACCCCGCCCGGCGGGTGCTGGTGATCTGCGATCTGCTCTGCGCCCTGTGCGTCGGGGTGATGGTGCTGCCCGGTACGCCGATCGCCGGGCTGCTGGCCCTGCGCTGCGTCGTCGCCGCGATCGCGCCCGTCTTCACCGGGACCAGGACGGCCGCGCTGGCCGACATCCTCGGCGAGGGCGACCTGTACGTACTCGGCCGCTCCCTGCTGCGGATCGTCTCGCAGAGCGCGCAGCTCGTCGGCTTCGGGGTGGGCGGGGTACTGCTCGCCGTCATCCCCGCGCGGGGAGCGATCTGTGTCACCGCCGGCACGTTCCTCTGTTCGGCCGTGCTGCTGCGCCTCGGGACCCGTGACCGGCCCGCCCGCACCTCCGGCCGGGGCGGCGCGCTGCTGAGGGATTCGCTCGGCGGGGTCCGGCTGCTCCTCGGCGACCGGCGGGTACGAGGGCTGCTGCTGCTCTTCTGGATGCCCGCGATGTTCGTCGTCGCACCCGAGGCCCTGATGGCCCCGTACGCCGACGGCCTCGGCCTCGGACCGGCCACCCTGGGGCTGCTGATGTGCGCGATGCCCGTGGGGCACATCGTCGCGGAGCTGTACGTCGGTACGGCGCTCTCCCCGCGGGCCCGCTCCCGCCTCGTCCTGCCGGTCGCCGCCCTCGGTGTGCTGCCGCTGCTGATGTACGCGGCCGAACCCGGCCTCGGCTGGGCGCTGGTCGCGCTCGTCCTCGCCGGGGCGGGGGCCGCGTACGTCATCGGCCTCGACCAGTGGTTCGTCGCGGCGGTCCCCGAGGAGCTGCGTGGCCGCGCGATGACGCTGCTCACGGCCGGTCTGATGACGATCCAGGGGTTCGGCATGGCCGCCGCGGGACTGGCCGCCGAGTTCCTGCCCGTACACCAGGTCGTCGCCGGGGCGGGCGCGATCGGCACGCTCTGCTGCCTCGTCCTGGTGCGCGAGGTCCACCGCACCGGGCCGCACGGACGGGAGGAGCAGGCGCCGGGGACGGGCCGTACGACCGAAGTGCGAGACGCGGCTGACCCGCAAGTAACCAGTGGGTAAGGTCGGAGCCGTGTCCAAGCCGCTCAGCCTGTCCTTCGACCCCATCGCCCGCGCCGACGAACTCTGGAAGCAGCGCTGGGGGCCCGTCCCCTCCATGGGGGCCATCACCTCGATCATGCGCGCGCACCAGATTCTGCTCGCCGGGGTGGACGCCGTCGTCAAGCCGTACGGCCTCACCTTCGCCCGGTACGAGGCGCTGGTGCTGCTCACCTTCTCCAAGGCCGGCGAACTGCCGATGTCCAAGATCGGCGAGCGGCTGATGGTCCATCCGACCTCCGTCACCAACACCGTGGACCGGCTGGTGACCTCCGGACTGGTCGACAAACGGCCCAACCCCAACGACGGACGCGGCACACTCGCCTCCATCACCGACAAGGGCCGCGAGGTGGTGGAGGCCGCCACCCGCGACCTGATGGAGATGGACTTCGGGCTCGGGGTCTACGACGCGCGGGAGTGCGCCGAGATCTTCGCGATGCTGCGCCCGCTGCGGGTGGCCGCCCAGGACTTCGAGGACTGAGCCCGCCCCCTCCGACCCGCTCCGGGCCCAGGGGGTCGGGGCGGGGGAGGGGAGGGGCGGGCGAAGACCGCCCTTTGTGCCCGGTTAGGCTCAGCCCATGAAGTCGAATGTGCTGTCCCGCTACCGGGTGATGGCGTACGTCACCGCCGTATGGCTGCTGGTCTTCACCGTGGCGATCATCCTCAAGTACGGGTTCGATACCGGCAACACGATGGTGATCTCGCAGATCCACGGTGTGCTCTTCATCATCTACGTGGTCTTCGCCTTCGACCTGGGCTCCAAGGCGAAGTGGTCCTTCGGGAAGCTGCTGTGGGTGCTCGCCGCCGGCTGCATCCCGGTCGCGTCGTTCTTCGTCGAGCCGAAGATCACCCGCGAGATCCAGCCGCTGCTCACGGACCGTGCCCCGGAAACCGCGAAGGCGTAGGGCCGTAGGGCCGTCGTCGCCGTAGGGCCGTGAGGCTGTAGAGCTTTCTCCCCCCGCCCGCCCGTGCGTACCTCCTGCCGCCGCCCGCGCCTTCCGCGGGCGGCTGTTTCGTCCCGCCGTGCCACCCGGTCGTGTCGCTCCGGCCATCGACATTTACTTGGACGTCCTAGTAAATTGGTCCTATGAACGCTGACGCCATCGAGGAGGGCCGCCGGCGCTGGCAGGCCCGGTACGACAAGGCCCGCAAGCGCGACGCGGACTTCACCACGCTCTCCGGGGACCCCGTGGAGCCGGTCTACGGGCCCCGGCCCGGCGACACCTACGAAGGCTTCGAGCGGATCGGCTGGCCCGGGGAGTACCCGTACACCCGTGGCCTGCACCCGACCGGGTACCGCGGCCGGACCTGGACCATCCGCCAGTTCGCCGGCTTCGGCAACGCCCGGCAGACCAACGAGCGCTACAAGATGATCCTGGCGGCGGGCGGCGGCGGGCTCTCCGTCGCCTTCGACATGCCCACGCTCATGGGCCGCGACTCCGACGACCCCCGCTCGCTCGGCGAGGTCGGCCACTGCGGGGTCGCCATCGACTCGGCCGCCGACATGGAGATCCTTTTCGCGGACATCCCGCTCGGCGACGTCACCACCTCGATGACGATCAGCGGCCCCGCGGTCCCCGTCTTCTGCATGTACCTGGTCGCGGCGGAGCGCCAGGGCATCGACCCGGGCGTTCTCAACGGCACCCTCCAGACCGACATCTTCAAGGAGTACATCGCCCAGAAGGAGTGGCTGTTCCAGCCCGAGCCGCATCTGCGGCTGATCGGCGACCTGATGGAGCACTGCGCCACCGCCATCCCCGCGTACAAGCCGCTCTCCGTCTCCGGCTACCACATCCGTGAGGCGGGTGCGACGGCCGCGCAGGAGCTGGCGTACACCCTCGCGGACGGCTTCGGCTACGTGGAGCTGGGGCTCAGCCGGGGCATGGACGTGGACACCTTCGCGTCCGGGCTCTCCTTCTTCTTCGACGCCCATCTCGACTTCTTCGAGGAGATCGCCAAGTTCCGCGCGGCCCGGCGGATCTGGGCGCGCTGGATGAAGGAGGTGTACGGGGCGCGCACCGACAAGGCCCAGTGGCTGCGCTTCCACACCCAGACCGCGGGCGTCTCGCTGACCGCGCAGCAGCCGTACAACAACGTCGTACGGACGGCGGCCCAGGCGCTGGCGGCCGTCCTCGGCGGGACGAACTCGCTGCACACCAACGCGCTCGACGAGACCCTCGCCCTGCCGAGCGAACAGGCCGCCGAGATCGCGCTGCGCACGCAGCAGGTGCTGATGGAGGAGACCGGTGTCGTCAACGTGGCGGACCCGCTCGGCGGCTCCTGGTACGTCGAGCAGCTCACCGACCGGATCGAGGCCGACGCCGAGAAGATCTTCGAGCAGATCAAGGAGCGCGGCCTGCGCGCCCATCCGGACGGGCGTCACCCGATCGGGCCCGTCACCTCGGGCATTCTGCGCGGCATAGAGGACGGCTGGTTCACCGGCGAGATCGCCGAATCCGCGTTCCTGTACCAGCGGGCGCTGGAGAAGGGCGACAAGCGCGTCGTGGGCGTCAACGTCCACCACGGCTCGGTCACCGGCGATCTGGAGATCCTGCGGGTCAGCCACGAGGTCGAGCGGGACCAGGTCCAGGTCCTGGCGGAGCGCAGGGCCGCGCGCGACGACGCACGGGTGCGTACGGCGCTGGAGGCCATGCTGACGGCGGCCCGCGACGGCTCGAACATGATCGCCCCGATGCTGGAGGCGGTACGGGCGGAGGCGACGCTCGGCGAGATCTGCGGCGCACTGCGGGACGAGTGGGGGACGTACACGGAACCGCCCGGCTTCTGATCCTCCGGGTACAGCCGCTCACTCGTCCGGGTGAATTAGCTCGGAGTGAGAGCTAAAATCGGTGGTATGGCCACCGAGGAGTTCCCCGACTCGCTCGCGGACGCGCTGGCAGGCGTACAGCGCACGATCCGGCGTCGGCTGCGCGGCGGTCTGACCGCCGCGCCGCTGCGCGGGACCCAGGTCGAGCTGTTGCGGCTGGTCGCGGCACGCCCCGGGATCCGGGTGTCGGACGCCGCCGAGGAGCTGTGGCTCGCGGGCAACTCGGTCTCCACCCTGGTCAACCAGCTCGTGCTGGCCGGCTGCCTGCGCCGGGAGACCGACCCGGGCGACCGGCGCTCCACGCTGCTGTCGCCCACCCCGGCCGGTGAGGCCCGGCTGAGCGACTGGCGGGCACGCAGGTCCGCCCTCGTACGCGAGCAGGTGGCGCGGCTGTCGGACGAGGACCGCGAGGCCCTGGCGGCGGCGCTGCCGGCGCTGCGCAGACTCGCACACCACCTCCACGAGGAACCCCGGAACCCACCGGAGGCCCCGGAACCCCCACGAACCCCAGGGTTCCCGGGGGCCTCGGAGCTGCTGGAAGCACCATGAGGAAAGGGGAGGGCGCATGACCCGCACCCCCGAATCCACCCCGGAACCCGCCTCCGGATCCACCGGCCGACCCACCGGCGGGTACACCGGCCGATCCGACGCCGTACCCGCCGTACGGTGCGGCGGGCTCACCTACTCCTTCGGCGAGACCAAGGCCGTCGCCGACCTCGACCTCGCGGTCGGCGCGGGCGAGGTCTTCGGACTGCTCGGGCCGAACGGCGCGGGCAAGACCACCGCGATCCGCTGCATCACCACCCTCCTGCCCGTCCCGGCGGGCATGGTCCGGGTCTTCGGCCACGACGCGGCGAAGGAGAAGATGGCCGTCCGCCGGCTGCTGGGGTACGTACCGCAGCAGCTCTCCGCCGACGCCGCGCTCACGGGCCGCGAGAACGTGACGCTGTTCGCCCGCGTCTTCGACGTACCGCGCCGCGAACGGGCCGAGCGCGTCGCGCAGGCGCTCGCGGCCGTCGGCCTGACCGGCTCCGCCGACCGGATGACCAAGACGTACTCCGGCGGCATGATCCGCCGCCTCGAACTCGCGCAGGCCCTGGTCAGCGCGCCCCGGCTGCTCATGCTGGACGAGCCGACGATCGGCCTCGACCCGATCGCCCGCACCAGCGTGTGGGAGCACATCAACGCCGTACGGCAGGCCACGGGCATGACCGTCCTCGTCACCACGCACTACATGGACGAGGCCGACCAGTACTGCGACCGCGTCGCGCTGATGCACCGCGGGCGAGTCCACGCCCTCGGCACGCCCGACGAGCTGCGGAGCGAGCTGCGCGCCCGCCGCGTGGCCGAGGGCACCGCGGGCCCGGGGGACCCCGTACCGACGCTGGAGGACGTCTTCAGGGACGTCGCCGGCAGCGGTCTGGACGAAGAGGGAGGCGACTTCCGTGATGTCAGGTCCACCCGCCGCACCGCGTCCCGCGTCGGCTGAGACGGCCAGCGGCCGAGGCACGGGCCCCGGCCCCGAGCGGTTCGCCCTGCTGCTGTCCCCGCCGCACGCCCGTACCGGCTGGCGCGTCCTGCCGGCCCGGGTCCTCGCGATGTGCGCCGTGGAGCTGCAGAAGCTGCGCCACGACCGCACGGAGCTGTACACCCGGGCCGTTCAGCCGGCCCTCTGGCTGCTGATCTTCGGCGAGACGTTCACCCGGATCAAGGCCATCCCGACCGGCGGCATCCCGTACATCGACTTTCTCGCGCCCGGCATCATCGCCCAGTCCGCGATGTTCATCGCGATCTTCTACGGCATCATGATCATCTGGGAGCGTGATGCCGGCATCCTGACCAAACTGCTCGTCACACCCACCCCGAGAGCCGCGCTGATCAGCGGCAAGGCGTTCGCGTCCGGGGTGAAGGCGCTGATCCAGGCGGTCGTGGTGATCGTCATCGCGGCGGCCCTCGGGGTGGGGATGACCTGGAACCCGCTGCGGCTGCTCGGTGTGGCCGTCGCGGTGGTCCTCGGCTCGGCCTTCTTCTCCTGCCTGTCCATGACGATCGCGGGCATCGTGCTGACCCGCGACCGGCTGATGGGCATCGGCCAGGCCATCACGATGCCGCTCTTCTTCGCCTCGAACGCCCTCTACCCGGTGGCGATCATGCCCGGCTGGCTCCAGACGGTCAGCCGGATCAACCCACTGAGCTACCAGGTGGACGCCCTGCGCGGGCTGCTGCTCGGCACACCGTCCCATCTCGCCCTGGACTACGGGGTGCTGCTGCTGGCGGCGGTGCTGGGCATCGCGGCGGCCTCGTCGCTGCTCGGCCGACTGGCGAGATGACGCCGGGGGCGGGGCCTCGGGGGCCCGGGGTCCTCCGGGGCGCCAGGGCGGCCACCGGGCGGGCTTCCCGGCTCGATCCGGAGCGCCCCGCCGGGGTCACCTCGGGCTCAGGCCGCCCAGCAGCAGTTCCGTGAACGCGCGGGCCCACTCCTCGTCCACCGGCTCCGCGCTCACCAGCGTGCGGTTGACGACCGCGCCGGCGATCACGTCGAAGATCAGGTCCGCCGTGCGGGCCGCCGCCGCGGCGTCCGGCTCGTACGGGAGTTCGCCGCGGGCCTGGGCGCGCTCGCGGCCCAGCAGTACCAGCCGTTTCTGGCGGTCGACGATGGAGACCCTGATCCGCCGGCGCAGCGCGTCGTCCCGGGTGGACTCCGCGATCACCGCCATGAGCGCGGTCTTGGTCTCCGGCCGCTCCAGCAGCGCCGCGAACTGGAGGACGGCGCTCGCGACGTCGGCCGCCAGACTGCCCAGGTCGGCCAGTTCCATCGAGTCGAAGGGGGCCGCGACGGCGTCCACGACCAGCTCGCTCTTGGACGGCCAGCGCCGGTACAGCGTCGTCTTGGCGACGCCCGCGCGGGCCGCCACGTCGCCCATCGTCAACTTCGTCCACCCCAGCTCACCCAGGGCCGCCCTGGTCGCCTCCAGGATCGCGGCGTCGGCCTCGGCGCTGCGGGGGCGTCCGCGCGGCCCGGAGCGGCTGTCACGGGTGCCGGGGCGGCTGTCGCTGCGCATGCCCGCGACCATACCGGCCGGTAGGCGTGTGAGCCGGCTCACCGGGGGAGTCTGTACACGTCACTCACGCGACAGTTACGCTACGACCCGTAGCGGAAGCGGTGTGCGGCCGGAGCGGGCCCACCGCTTTTCTCAAGTGCGCGCCGAGGGGGGAGGATGTACTCATGCAGCCTAGGAACATGTCCATGAGCGGCGTCGTCGACCTCGCCGCGGTGAAGGCGGCCGGTGAGGCCAAGGCGAAGGCGGAGCAGGCCCGTGCCGAGACCGCCCGGCAGGGCGGCACCGGTGCCGTACCCCCGTCCAGCCTGGTGATCGACGTCGACGAAGCCGGCTTCGAGCGCGATGTCCTCCAGCGTTCCACCGAGGTACCGGTCGTCATCGACTTCTGGGCCGAGTGGTGCGAGCCGTGCAAGCAGCTGAGCCCCGTACTGGAGCGGCTGGCCCGTGAGTACAACGGCCGGTTCGTTCTCGCCAAGATCGATGTCGACGCCAACCAGATGCTGATGCAGCAGTTCGGGATCCAGGGCATCCCCGCGGTCTTCGCGGTGGTGGCGGGGCAGGCGCTGCCGCTCTTCCAGGGCGCCGCCCCGGAGACCCAGATCCGCGAGACGCTGGACCAGCTCATCCAGGTCGGTGAGGAGCGCTTCGGGCTCACCGGGATCGCGGTCGACGCGGGCGCCGAGGGCGCGGATGACGACTCCGCGGAGCAGGAGGCCGCCGTACCGGAAGGGCCGTACGACGCCCTGCTGGAGGCGGCCGTACAGGCGCTGGACGCCAATGACTTCCCCGCCGCGGCCGAGGCGTACCGCAGTGTGCTCGCCGACGACCCCGGCAACACCGAGGCCAAGCTCGGCCTCGCCCAGGCCGAACTGCTCGCGCGGGTCCAGGGGATGGACCAGGCGCAGGTGCGCAAGGACGCGGCGGACCGGCCGGCCGATGTGGCGGCGCAGATCGCCGCGGCCGACCTGGATCTGGTCGGCGGGCACGTGGAGGACGCGTTCGGCCGGCTCGTGGAGGCCGTACGCCGTACCGCCGGTGACGACAGGGAGGCGGCGCGGCTCCGGCTGCTGGAACTGTTCGAGGTGATCGGCGGTGACGACCCGCGGGTGACCGCGGCGCGGTCGGCGCTGGCCCGGGTCCTCTTCTGATTCCGGGCGTTTGACGAGGCGTCCGTCGTGCCGGCGAACCGGGGGACCGGTGAGTGGTGTGCGCCGGCACGGCCGACTCCGCGGTCACCTTGCGGATTTGGCGACTTGACGCCAACAGAACCGCGTTTTACCAAAACTTGGTAAAAGCGATTACTGTTACCCGCAGTAAATCAACTCCCTTGGTCTGTCCCGCTATGGGGGGCAATCACCGCTTCTGACGCATCGGCACGCCCCACCCTGTGTGGTCGCGCGATATCACCTGGTCGTATACCGGTTATCTGGCCGTTACCAGCGAGTAACGAACCCCTTGTGTCAACAGCGCGAATGCACCACGATCGGCGACGCTCGGTCCATTTCCGTATCAGCACGGCAGCCAGTCGCGCCCTCGGTCCGTGGGTCCCCACCGAGCGGTCCGGCGGCGCTGCCGCCGGCCCGGACAGGGGGGTTCCTGCCCACCCGGCAGGGCCTGTCCAGAGGTTGCGCGAACGCGTGGCCAGTGGTTTGTCGCTCGGGGGTGATCGCCGGTGATTTCGGACGCGGTTGGCGCCTCCGGAGGCAGGCGCTCTCCTTCCCGAGGACGTAGCACTTCTCCCATCCCAGGACGGGCTCCCACCCGATCCGGAGATGTACGTCCGAGAAGGAGGACATTCATGGAGTCCCAAGTTCGTGGCGGGACCAGATGGAGGCGGTTCGCCGTCGTCATGGTGCCCAGTGTGGCCGCGACGGCGGCGATAGGTGTCGCGCTGGCACAGGGCGCGCTCGCCGCCTCGTTCAGCGTGTCGGGCCAGAGCTTCAAGGTCAGCGCGGACCAACTGGTCGGTTACGACTTCATTCAGTACGGCAGCATCGACACGGGGACGGACCTCAAGGGGAACAAGACCGCCAACCCGGTCGCCGTCTCCGGGTTCAGCCGGGCCACGATCACCAACATGTGCCAGTCGGTGGTCACGCCGAACGTGCCGGTCTTCGGCTCCGTCAGCCTGGAGCTACGGGCTGGTACGAAAGCGGACAAGCCGGTCAAGGCGACCAACATCTACATCGACATCGCCCAGTTGGACGCCGACGCCGAGTTCGAGAAGATCGACATCGGTGTGGCGGCCGGCGACAAGAACAACAAGACCGGCATCAACCCGGGTGACCAGGCCAACGAGTTCGGCTTCGCGCAGCGTGCCGAGAAGGCCACGCTCACCAACGTGGAGCAGACGGCATGGGCTACCACGGCCGGCACCTTCACGCTGAGCAATCTGAGCCTGAAGCTGCACAAGGGCGTCAAGGAGTGCTACTAGGCACCGCCCGGGCGGGCGGGTTCCGTTACGGCACGGGCCCGTCCGCCCACTCCGAACTCTTTCTCACAGCAACACCGGTACCAGGGAGCTGTTTTCCATGAGCGCCGAGTCTTCAGATCTCCGAGGCTCCTCGGATTCCCCCGGTTCTCCCGGCCCATTCACGTACTGGCGGCTGCGCTTCCGGGCCTGGCGCGGTACCCGGCCCTTCTGGGCGGGGCTGTTCACACTGCTCAGCGGATTCCCGATCGCGTACTTCCCCTACGCGGAAGTGAAGATCGGGGGACTCACCCTCGCGATGGCGACCACGGCCGGCGCCGGGTCGCTGATCATCGGCGTCCTGCTGGTCACGCTCGGCCTGACGATGTGGTTCCACTCGATCGTCAGGGTGTTCGCGGGCGTCGCCACGATCCTGCTGGCGCTGGTGTCGATCCCGGTCTCCAACCTCGGCGGCTTCCTCATCGGCTTCCTGCTCGCCCTGATCGGCGGCGCGCTCTCGATCTCCTGGATGCCCGGCGTACCGGCCGCACCCGGCCCCGAGGGCCGCACACCGCACGAGGCTCCGGGGCCCGACGGCGCCGGTGACCGCCTCCCCTTCCCCGGTTCACGGGACGGGGAGGACCCGAACGTGACGGATACGAAGGCCCACGCCAACGGCGGGAGGAACAGTGCGGGGTGACGACGCACAGCGCAGCGCGGCGGGTGGCGATGGCCCCAGGGTGAGAAAAGGGCCGCGGCACGCGGCCCCGAAGAAGTCCCTTCTGACGAAGCTCCAGATACCCGCCGGCAAGGCGATGGCGCTGGCGGCGATGCCGACGGCGGTCTTCGTGGGGATGGGGCTCACGCCGCGCCTCGCGATGGCCGCGGGCGGCGACGACATACCCTTCGCGCCCGGCCCGTGCGTGACCCGCTCGGACGAGCCGTCCGCGTCGGCCTCGGAGTCGCCGTCACCCTCGGCGTCCGCGACGAAGCCGGGTACGGGTACGGAGACGGAGGAGCCCGGCACGTCCCCGTCGCCCTCGGCCTCGGAGACCACGCGGCCCGAGCCGTCGGAGTCAGGCTCCGACTCGGGGTCAGGACCCGACTCGGGGTCAGGACCCGACTCGGGGTCAGGCTCCGGCTCCGGCTCCGGGGCGGACGACGCGCAGAAGCCCGTCGACCCGGACCCCACCTCCACCGAAACCTCCGGCCCGACCCCCACCCCCACGAAGTCCACGAACCCGCTGGACCCGCTGGGGCTGGGTGACGCGCTGGACGACCTCCTCGGCGTACCGGGCAAGGACGCGACGAGCAGTCCCGCGCCGGGCTCCAGCGCCTCCGCCACGGAGAAGCGGGACGAGGCGAAAAAGGACAAGGCGAAAAAGGACGAGGCGGGGAAGGACGAGGCGGGGAAGGGCGACGGGAAGCCGTCCGCCGGCGAGGACACCTCGGACGGCGACAAGGGGGCCGAGGACGACCCGGCCGCCGAGAAGGCCAAGGAGGCGATCGAGGAAGCGGCCCGGAAGGCCGGCGCCGAGGTCGAGGAACTCGACGACGACGCCAAGGGGCTCAAGACCCGCGAGGACGACGACATTCCGGCGGGCGCGCGGGGCAAGGAACCGTACCCCTGCCCGACGGCCGACCCCGACGCCCTCGCCGCGGCCACGGAGGAGCAGGGCCTTCCGCTGCTCCCCGACGACCCCTGGACCCTGCACAGTTCGCTGCTGACGCTGAACGGCCTCGACTACAAGGGCATCGTCGAGGTACGGACCTACAGCGGCAAGGTCAAGAAGGTCCTCAAGTTCACGGCCTCGTCCCTGGACATCAGGGACCTGGACCAGACCGTCGTCTACCCCCAGGGCCGGACGGCCCATGTGGAGGCGCGCAAGGGCTCCACGTCCACGATCCGCGAAGGCGAGGTGACGATGTACACGGAGGAGCTGAAGGGCAACCTCTTCGGCCTGATCCCGATCACCTTCAGCCCGCAGACCCCGCCCCCGCTGAACATCCCCTTCGCCTTCTTCACGGACGTCAAGGTCGTCCAGGCGGGTCAGTTCGGCGGCACCCTGACCATCCCGGGCCTCCACAACTACATCACCGGCTGACCCCGGGCCTCTCGTGCGGATCCCGCCCGGCGCTCGCGCCTCGCGCCACGGCCCCGCCGGCAGAGCGCCGACGGGGCCACGGGAACAGCGGGTGGGTCAGGCGGAAGCGCCGCCCAGGTGGTGGACGCGGACCATGTTCGTCGTACCGGGGACGCCGGGAGGCGAGCCCGCGGTGATGATCATGGAGTCGCCCTCGCTGTAGCGCTGGAGCTTCAGCAGCTCCTCGTCCACCAGGTCGACCATCTCGTCCGTGCTGTGCACCCAGCGGACGATGAAGGACTCCACGCCCCAGCTCAGCGTGAGCTGGTTACGGGTCGACTCGTCCGTCGTGAACGCCAGGATCGGCTGCTCCGCGCGGTAGCGGGAGAGCCGGCGGGCCGTGTCGCCGGACTGGGTGAAGGCGATCAGCGCCTTGCCGCCCAGGAAGTCCGCGATCTCGCACGCCGCGCGGGCCACGGAACCGCCCTGTGTACGCGGCTTCTTGCCCGGGACCAGCGGCTGGAGGCCCTTGGAGAGCAACTCCTCCTCCGCCGCGACCACGATCTTCGACATCGTCTTGACGGTCTCGATCGGGTACGCGCCCACCGACGACTCGGCGGAGAGCATGACCGCGTCCGCGCCGTCCAGGATCGCGTTCGCGACGTCGGACGCCTCGGCGCGCGTCGGACGGGAGTTGGTGATCATCGACTCCATCATCTGGGTCGCCACGATCACCGGCTTGGCGTTGCGGCGGCACAGCTCGATGAGGCGCTTCTGCACCATCGGGACCTTTTCGAGCGGGTACTCGACGGCCAGGTCACCGCGGGCCACCATGACGCTGTCGAAGGCCGCGACGACGGCCTCCATGTTGGCGACCGCCTGGGGCTTCTCGACCTTGGCGATGACGGGGACCCGGCGGCCCTCCTCGTCCATGATCTTGTGGACGTCCAGCACGTCGTGCGCGTCGCGGACGAACGACAGCGCGACCATGTCGCACCCCATCCGCAGCCCGAAGCGCAGGTCGTCGATGTCCTTCTCGGAGAGGGCCGGGACGTTGACCGCCGCGCCGGGCAGGTTGATGCCCTTGTGGTCGGAGATCACACCGCCCTCGATGACGATGGACCTGACCTCGGGGCCCTCGATTTCGACGACCCGCAGCTCGACGTTGCCGTCGTTGATGAGGATCTGGTCGCCCTTGGAGACGTCGCCGGGCAGGCCCTTGTAGGTGGTGCCGCAGATCGACTTGTCGCCGGCGACGTCCTCGGTGGTGATGGTGAACTCGTCACCGCGCACCAGCTCGACCGGTCCCTCGGCGAAGGTCTCCAGGCGGATCTTGGGGCCCTGGAGGTCGACGAGCACGCCGACCGCGCGGCCGGTGTCCTCCGCGGCCTTGCGGACGCGGTGGTACCGCTCCTCGTGCTCCGGGTGGCTCCCGTGGCTCATGTTCAGACGGGCCACATTCATGCCGGCCTCGATGAGCGACTTCAACTGCTCGTACGAGTCGACGGCTGGGCCCAGGGTGCAGACGATTTTGGAACGGCGCATGAGGCGGATCCTATCGGTTTGTTTCGATGCGGAATATTCCGTCTGGTGGAAAGTACAAATGGGCGGGTGTGCGCTCAGGCGATAAGCGTTCGAGTCGGTTCACGTGGCGGACACCCGGTCGCCGTCCGCCTGCCCCACCAGGGCGAAGGTCCCCCGCGCGATCTCCAGCTCCTCGTCGGTCGGCACCACGGCCACCACCACCCGGGCACCGTCCGGAGAGATGACGCGCGGTTCGTCGGAACGTACGGTATTGCGCTCGGCGTCCACCGCCAGGCCCAGGTTCTCCAGGCCCGCCACCGCAGCTTCCCGTACCGCCGCCGCGTTTTCACCGACACCCGCCGTGAACACCACCGCGTCCACCCGGCCGAGTACCGCCGTGTACGCGCCGATGTACTTCTTCAACCGGTGGATGTAGACGTCGAAGGCGAGCCGCGCCCGCTCGTCGCCCTCTTCCACCCTGCGGCGGATCTCGCGCATGTCGTTGTCCCCGCAGAGACCGACCAGACCGCTCTTCTTGTTCAGAAGTTCATCGATCTCGTCCACGGACATGCCCGCCACCCGCTTGAGATGGAACGTGACCGCCGGATCGATGTCCCCGGAGCGCGTCCCCATCACCAGCCCCTCCAGCGGCGTCAGCCCCATCGACGTGTCCACGCAGCGGCCCCCCTCGACCGCCGACGCGGAGGCGCCGTTGCCGAGGTGCAGCACGATGACGTTGACCTCGGCCGGGTCCTTGCCCAGCAGCTCGGCCGTCCTGCGCGAGACGTACGCGTGCGACGTGCCGTGGAAGCCGTAGCGGCGGATACGGTGCGCGTCGGCCGTCGCCGTGTCGATCGCGTACCGCGCGGCGTACTCCGGCATCGTCGTGTGGAACGCGGTGTCGAAGACGGCGACCTGCGGCAGGTCGGGGCGGAGCCGCTGGGCGGTACGGATCCCGGTGAGGTTGGCCGGGTTGTGCAGCGGCGCGACCGGCACCAGCCGCTCGATCTCCTCCAGTACGCCGTCGTCCACGACCGTCGGCGCGCTGAACTTCAGCCCGCCGTGCACGACCCGGTGGCCGATCGCCGCCAGCTCGGGGGAGTCCAGGCCGAGCCCGTCCCGCGCCAGCTCCACCGCGACGGCCTCCAGCGCCTCGGCGTGGTCGGCGACCCTGTCCGTACGCTCGCGCTTCCCGCCGAGGCCGGACCCCAGCGGGGTGTGCACCAGGCGGGAGTTCTCCTCGCCGATGCGCTCGACCAGCCCGACGGCGAGCCGGGAGCCGTCCGCCATGTCCAGGAGCTGGTACTTCAAGGACGAGGAACCGGAGTTGAGGACGAGGACACGGGTGGCGCGGGGAGTCACTGGCTGCTGGCCTTCTGCTGGACGGGGAGGGGACGGGGAGTGCGGCGCGGTCATACGGGGGCGTCCTGCGCCTGTATCGCGGTGATGGCGACGGTGTTCACGATGTCCTGCACCAGCGCGCCGCGCGACAGGTCGTTGACCGGCTTGCGCAAGCCCTGGAGGACCGGGCCCACGGCCACGGCGCCCGCCGAGCGCTGCACGGCCTTGTAGGTGTTGTTGCCGGTGTTCAGGTCCGGGAAGATCAGCACGGTCGCCTGCCCGGCCACCTCCGAGTCCGGCAGCTTGGTCGCGGCGACGGACGGCTCGACCGCCGCGTCGTACTGGATCGGGCCCTCGATGCGCAGCTCGGGGCGGGCCTCGCGCACCAGCTTCGTCGCCTCGCGCACCTTGTCGACGTCCGCGCCCGAGCCGGACGTGCCCGTCGAGTACGAGAGCATCGCGATCCGCGGCTCGACCCCGAACCGGGCGGCGGTGACGGCGGACTGGACGGCGATGTCCGCGAGCTGCTCCGCGTTCGGGTCCGGGTTGACCGCGCAGTCCCCGTACACCAGCACCTTGTCGGCGAGGCACATGAAGAAGACCGACGAGACGATGGACGCCTCGGGCTTGGCCCTCCCGTCGCCCGCCGCCACCCTGTCCGACGCGCTCCGCGCGGAAGCCTTTGTTCTGATGATCTCGAAGGCCGGGCGGATCGTCGCGGCCGTCGAGTGGACCGAGCCCGAGACCATGCCGTCCGCGAGGCCCTGCTCGACCATGAGCGTGCCGAAGTAGTTCGGGTCGGCCACCACGTCGTACGCCAGCTCCACGGTGACGCCCTTGTGTGCGCGCAGCTCCGCGTACCGCTCCGCGAAGTCCTGCCGAAGCTCGGAGACGGCCGGGTCGATGAGCTGGGTCGCCGACAGGTCGATGCCGAGGTCGGCGGCCTTCTTGCGCAGGACGTCGACGTCGCCGAGCAGCGTCAGGTCGCACACGTCGCGGCGCAGCAGGACATCGGCGGCGCGCAGCACCCGCTCCTCGGTGCCCTCGGGCAGCACGACACGGCGGCGCAGGGAGCGCGCCTGCTCCAGCAGATCGTGCTCGAACATCATCGGCGTGACATGGCCGCTGCGGGCCACCGACATCCGCGCCAGCAGATCGGCGGTGTCCACGTGGCGCTCGAAGAGGCCGAGCGCGGTCTCCGCCTTGCGGGGCGTCGCCGCGTTCAGCTTCCCCTCCATGCCGAAGAGTTCGGTGGCGGTGGGGAAGGAGCGGCCCGGTACGGAGACCACCGGGGTGCCGGGCGCGAGCCGGGCGGCCAGGGTGAGGACCGTGTCGTCGGGCCGCTCGTCGAGGGTGAGCAGGACGCCCGCGATGGGCGGGGTGCCGGCCGAGTGCGCGGCGAGCGCGCCGACCACCAGATCGGCCCGGTCGCCGGGGGTGACCACCATGCAGCCGGGGGTGAGGGCGCCCAGGAAGTTGGGCAGCATGGCGCCGCCGAAGACGAAGTCCAGCGCGTTCCGCGCCAGCCCCGAGTCGTCGCCGAGCAGCACGGTGCCGCCCAGCGCCTGGGTGATCTGGGCGACGGTCGGGGCGGCGAGCGCGGGCTCGTCGGGCAGGACGTGGCAGGGCACCGGGAGCTGCGCGGCCAGGCCCTCGGCGATGGCCGCCCGGTCCTCGGCGGCGACCCGGTTGACGACCACGGTCAGTACGTCGCAGCCGAGCACCTCGTAGGCGCGGTGCGCGTTGCGCGCCTCGGCGCGTACGGACTCGGCGCTCTGGCCCTTGCCGCCGACGACGCCGATCACGGAGGCGCCGAACTCGTTGGCCAGCCGCGCGTTGAGCGACAGTTCGTCGGGGAGCTGGGTGGCCGCGAAGTCCGTGCCCAGGACGAGGACGACCTCGTACCCCCGCGCCACCCCGTGGAACCGCTCCACCAGCCGCGAGACCAGCTCGTCGGTGCCCCGCTCGGCCTGGAGCGCGGCGGCCTCGTGGTAGTCGAGGCCGTAGACGGAGGACGGGTCCTGCGACAGCCGGTAGCGGGCCCGCAGCAGGTCGAAGAGGCGGTCGGGGCCGTCGTGGACCAGCGGCCGGAAGACCCCCACCCGGTCCACCTGGCGGGTCAGGAGCTCCATGACTCCCAGCTCGACGACCTGGCGGCCGTCCCCGCGATCGATCCCGGTCACGTACACGCTGCGCGTCACGCGTGCTCTCCCGTTCCTGCTCATGGTCCGCCCCGCGGCGCGCCGGTCGGGGGATCGTCCCCGTGGCCCGCGGGATGCGTCCCGGTCCGTGTGGAACCACCGGGGGAGTTCGCGCCCCCGGTGCCTGGCGCATGAATGGCGCGATCCCGTTGGGGTGGCCATGTCCTCTTGACAATACCTCCGGGGGTCGTTAAAGCACCCGGGCAAGTCCCGGGGCATACGGTGGTTCCGCGGCGGGAAAAGCCCAGGTAGGAGCGTTTCTGCCGACCACTGGAGGGGCGTGGAGCGGCTACCCCGGCACCCCCGTACGAAACGAACAGTGACGCGGTCAACAAGGCGGATGGCCGGTACGTGGCCCCGATCACCCGTGGGAGGATCGGAGGTGCAGGAGGATGCGCTCGAAGGCGCGCGCGACGGCGCGTACGAAGAGGGCGCGTACGAAGAGGCGCGTACGGACAGATGCGTACGAAGAAGCGCGTACGAAGAGGTGCGTGCACCAGGCGGGCCCGACGCGGCATGCGGCACGACGAGCGAGCAGGAGACACAGCACGATGCGTATCGGAGTTCTCACGGCAGGCGGCGACTGCCCCGGCCTGAACGCGGTGATCCGTTCGGTCGTGCACCGCGCCATGACCGGCCACGGCGACGAGGTCATCGGTTTCGAGGACGGCTTCAAGGGGCTGCTCGACGGCCACTACCGCCCCCTCGACCTCAACGAGGTCAGCGGCATCCTCGCGCGCGGCGGCACGATCCTCGGCTCGGCCCGGCTGGAGCGCGGACGGCTGCGCGAGGCCGCCGAGAACTGCGCCGAGCTGGCCCGTCAGTACGGCATAGACGCCCTCATCCCGATCGGCGGCGAGGGCACGCTGACCGCGGCCCGGCTGCTCTCCGACGCGGGGATGCCGGTCGTCGGCGTACCGAAGACCATCGACAACGACATCCACTCCACGGACCGCACCTTCGGCTTCGACACCGCCGTCACGGTCGCCACGGAGGCCATCGACCGCCTCAAGACCACCGCCGAGTCCCACCAGCGGGTGATGGTCGTCGAGGTCATGGGGCGCCACGCGGGGTGGATCGCGCTGGAGTCCGGGATGGCGGGCGGCGCGCACGGGATCTGTCTGCCGGAGCGGCCCTTCGAGGTCGACAGCCTGGTGAAGATGGTCGAGGCGCGCTTCTCGCGGGGCAAGAAGTTCGCGGTGATCTGCGTCGCGGAGGGCGCGCACCCCGCCGAAGGCTCCATGGAGTACGGCAAGGGCGAGATCGACCAGTTCGGGCACGAGCGGTTCCGCGGTATCGGCAATGTCCTCGCGTCGGAGCTGGAGCGCCGGCTGGGCAAGGAGGCCAGGCCGGTCATCCTGGGCCACGTCCAGCGCGGCGGCACCCCGACGGCGTACGACCGGGTGCTCGCGACGCGGTTCGGCTGGCACGCGGTGGAGGCGGCGCACCGCGGCGAGTTCGGCCGGATGACGGCGCTGCGCGGCACGGCGATCGAGATGGTGCCGCTGGCGGAGGCGGTCACGCAGCTCAAGACCGTGCCGGAGGACCGGATGTTCGAGGCGGAGTCGGTCTTCTGACCGGTCTTCCGGTCCTGCGGCGGGGAGGCTTCAGCCTTTCACCGCGCCGCCGAGGGTGAAGCCGCCGCCGAGCTTGCGCGAGATCAGGACGTAGAGCGCCAGCACCGGCACCGAGTAGAGGACGGAGAAGGCCGCGAGCTGCCCGTAGATCACCGAGCCGTAGTTGCCGAAGAAGGTGAAGATCGATACGGACGCGGGCAGTTGCTCCGGGGTGAGCAGCAGCATGAACGGGACGAAGAAGTTCCCCCAGAGCTGGATGAACGTGTAGATCGTCACCACGGTCAGCCCCTGGCCCATCAGCGGCAGCACCACCCGGGTCAGCGTCTGGAGGTTCGACGCCCCGTCCGTCCACGCGGCCTCCTCCAGGACGACCGGGACACCGTCCATGAAGTTCTTCATCAGCCAGATGGAGAAAGGAAGTTGGGAGGTGGCCAGGAAGAGCGCGGTGCCGTGCAGGGTGTCGATCAGATCGACCTGCACGAAGAGCCCGTACACCGGCACCATGATCGCGGTGATCGGCAGACACGTCGTGAACAGGATCGTCAGCAGGTACGGGCGGTTGAAGCGCGAGCGGTAGCGGGAGAGCGGATACGCCGCGAGCGCCGCGCAGACCACCGTCAGCAGGGTCGCGCTCCCGCACAGCAGCACACTGTTGACCATGGGTGTGAAGGTGATCTCGTCGGTGAGGACCGCGTCGAAGTTCTCCGCCGTGGGCGCGGCCGGGACCCGTACGCGCAGGTCGGCCTCCGTGTCCACGGACGCCAGGACCAGCCAGACGAGGGGGAGCGCGAAGGCCGCCGCCGTCAGCAACAGGGCAGCGTCGGCGGCCAGCCGGCGGCGCGTACGGAGCGAGGGCGCGCGTCCCGTCCGCGGCGCGCGTCCCGTCCGGCGCACGGGCGGTACTCCGGTACCGCGCGCGGGCGGTACCCCCGTACGTGCCGCCGGCGCACCTTCCGTACGCCCCGCACGACCGGCCCGTAGCCGCATCACACCTCCACCTTCATCAGCCTCAGATAGACCACCGAGAAGAGCGCCCCGACCAGCAGCAGGAGCAGCGCGACCGCCGTGCCGTAGCCGATCAGGCTCTTCAGGAACGCCTGGTCGTACATGAACACCGGCAGGGTCTGGCTGCGGTTGCCCGGGCCGCCGCGGGTCATCGCCCAGATCAGCCCGAAGACGGAGAGCGTGGAGAGGGTGTTGAGCATCAGGTTGGTGCCGATGGAGCGGCGGATCATCGGCAGCGTGATGTGCCACAGCCGCCGCACCCCGCTCGCGCCGTCGACCTGCGCCGCCTCCGTCACGTCCTGCGGGATCTCGGCGAGCGCCGCCGAGTAGATCAGCATCGAGAACGCCGTGCCGCGCCAGACGTTGGCGAACGACACCGCCAGGATGGGCAGGGTGAACAGCCAGTTCTGGGCGGGGAGATGGAGCGCGTCCAGAATCGCGTTCAGGGTGCCCTCGCGGCGGAAGAAGGCGTAGAGCAGAAACGCGGCGACGATCTCGGGCAGCACCCACGCCGCGATCACCAGCGCGCCGGTGAGGGTACGGACCGGGCGCGACGCGGCGCGCATCAGCCCCGCGAGCGCCAGCCCCAGGGTGTTCTGGCCGAGGACGGCCGAGACGATCGTGAAGACGAGTGTGAGCCACACGGCGTTGCGGAACGCGTCGTCCGCGAAGGCCCGGCGGAAGTTCGCGAGTCCGACGAAGTCCGAGGACGCCGAGCCCGTCAACTGAGTGTCGGTGAAGGCGATCCAGGCGCAGTAGCCGATCGGACCGGCGAGGAAGAGCAGCAGGAGGGTGGTGGCCGGGGCGAGCGGCAGCCACCGCCACACCCCTCCCCGCCGCCGTTCCCTGCGGAGGACCGCGGGCGCCCGACCGACGGCCCCGTCCGGTGCCCGGTCACCGGCCCGGAGCCCCGCCGTACTCACTCGCCGGTCACCGCGCTGCCGCCGGTCGTCACCGCACCGTCGACGATGGTCCGCAGCTGCTCGTCGTACGCCTTCGCCGCCTCGGCGGGGGAGGCGTCGCCCGTCGTCACCGTCTCCATCGCCTCGCCGATCGCCGTCGACACCTGCGGATAGACCGGCAGCGCGGGCCGGTAGTGGGTGAACTCCACCAGCCCGGTGAAGAACCGGATGCCGGGCATGGACCTCAGATAGCGCGGGTCGGCCGCCACGTCCTCGCGTACGGCGATCTGCGCGGCGGCGACGTCCCACGCGACCGCGTTCCGCGCCGTCTGCAAGGTCTTGACGAACTCCCAGGCCAGATCAGGGTTGCCGGACTTCCGCGGGATCGCCCACGTCCAGCCGCCCGACATCGACACCGAGCCCGGCGCCTGCCCGTGCTGGGTGGGCATCGGGGTCTGCGCCAGCTCCCGCGACCACGCGGGCCACCCCTTCGGCCCTCCGTTGATCCAGTTCTGGCCCATCCAGGAGCCGTCCAGGGAGATCGCCAGCTTCCCCTCCGGGAGGAGTTCCGTGGCGACCCGCGTCGTGATGTTCGGGTCCAGCGCGTCCGAGACGTCCGGGCCCAGCTTCTCCGCGTACACCGTGCGGACGAAGCCCAGCGCGTCCCGGAACCCCTGGCCGCCCGCCACCCACTTCTTCGCGGCCGGGTCGTAGAGCGGGTCCGCGCCCGTCCCGTACAGCAGCATCTCGAAGCCCTGCATCACCGCCGCCTCGCCGGGGCCCTTGCCCGTGTAGACGTTCAGCGGGACGACCCCGGGGACCTTCTCCTTGACCGTACGGGCCGCGTCCAGGACCTCCGCCCAGTTCTTCGGCGCCCAGTCGGCGGGCAGCCCGGCCCGCGCGAAGATCTTCTTGTTGAACCAGAGCCCGCGGGTGTCGGTGCCGTCCGGGATGCCGTAGGTCCTGCCGTCCTCGGCCTTGGCCGCCGCCTTCGCCGTGTCGACGAACCGGTCCCAGTCGTCCCACTTCGCCACGTAGTCGTCCAGCGGACGCAGATACCCCGCCTTGATGTCGGCGTTGATCAGGAAGGTGTCCTCGTAGACCAGGTCCGGGGCGGTCTTCGCGGAGCGCATCATCTGCTGCGCCTTGGTCGCGTAATCGTTGTCCGGCGCCTGGATCGGGATCAGTTCGACCTTCTTGCCCGGGTGGGCCTTCTCGAACTGCCGCTTCACCGAATCCAGATGCCGGTCCTTGAAGCGGATCTTGTTGTCGGTGGAGCGGTTGTACACGACCTTCACGGTGTCCGGATCGCTGCCGGAACCGCCGCCGCACGCGGTGAGCGAACCGGCCGCGAGGACGGTGGCGAGGGCAGAGGCGAGGATGAGCGGGGCGGTGGGGCGCACGGGCACGACCTCCTCATGAGCCACGGGGGCTGCCCGGCGACCGTAGGACCGGCCCAATCGCAAGGTCAATCCCCGTGCAGGGGCCAGTAGTTGGCTCCCCCCGGCGCGACCCCGGCGCGGCCCGCCGCGCCGCCCACCCCGACGCCTGCTCCGACGCCCGCTCCGGCCCCCCGTGCGGAGCTGTCCCGGACGCGCGCTCAGCGGGACGCGGACAGCCAGCGGTACTGGAGCTCGGGCCGCCCCACCTGTCCGTACTGCGGACTGCGCACCGCCCGCCCATTGGTCACCAGGTGTTCCAGATAGCGGCGCGCCGTGATCCGCGAGATGCCCACCTCGGTGCCCAGCTCACTGGCGGTCAGCCCGGTCGTGGACGCCCGGAGCGTACGGGTCACCGCCTCCAGCGTCGGCGCGCTCAGCCCTTTCGGCAGCGAGGAAGGCTGCGGCGCCCGCAGCGCGCCCAGCGCCCGGTCCACCTCCTCCTGGCCGCTGGCCTCGCCCGCCGCCGCACGGAACTCGGCGTACCGGGCGAGCCGGTCGCGCAGCGTCGCGAACGTGAAGGGCTTCAGGACGTACTGGACGACCCCGAGGGAGACGCCCTCCCGCACCACCGTGAGATCGCGCGCCGAGGTGACCGCGATGACGTCCGCGTGGTGCCCTGCGGCGCGCAGGCTGCGCAGCAACTGGAGACCGTGCCCGTCGGGGAGGTACAGGTCGAGCAGGATCAGATCGATCTCCGTACGGTCCAGCAGCCGCCCCGCCTCGGCGCGCGAGTGGGCGACGCCCGCGACCGTGAAGCCGGGCACGCGGCCCACGTAGAGCTGGTGCGCGTCGGCCGCGACCGGGTCGTCCTCGACGACCAGCACCCGGATCGCCGGTCCTGCCGGGCCCGTGGGGGGCAGCGCGGTCACCGGTCCACCTCCGTGGTGGTGGCGGGCGCCTGGGAGGAGGCGGGATCCGCCTTCGACGTCTCCGAGCCGTCCGGCCGCGGGCCCAGCGGCAGCCGTACGGTGAACTCCGCGCCGCCCTCCGCGCCCCGCGTCAGCTCCACCGTCCCCCGCGCGCGGTGCACCGCCTGCCGTACGAGGCCGAGCCCGAGCCCGCGCCCGGGACCCCGGGTGGACCAGCCGCGCCGGAACACCTCGTCCCGGTCGTCCGGATCGACCCCCGCCCCGGTGTCCCGTACCCCGAGCAGCAGCTCGTCACCGTCGACCAGCGCCGTCACGGTCACCCGCGCGCCCTCGCCGCCCTGCGCCGCGTCCACCGCGTTGTCGATCAGATTGCCCAGGATGGTCACCAGGTCACGGGCCGGCAGCGTCGGCGGCAGCACCCCGTCGTCGATCCGGCTGTCGTCGGCGAGCACCAGCTCCACACCGCGCTCGTTCGCCTGCGCCGCCTTGCCCAGCAGCAGCGCGGCGAGCACCGGCTCGGCGACCGCCCCGACGACCTTGTCCGTCAGCTCCTGGGCCAGCTCCAGCTCCGCCGTGGCGAACTCCACCGCCTGCTCCACCCGCCCCAGCTCGATCAGCGACACCACCGTGTGCAGCCGGTTGGCCGCCTCGTGCGCCTGGGAGCGCAGCGCCTGCGTGAAACCGCGCTCCGAGTCCAACTCACCGGACAGCGCCTGGAGTTCCGTATGGTCGCGCAAGGTGATCACCGTACCGCGCTGCTCCCCGCCGACCACCGGGCGCGTATTGACCACCACGATGCGGTCGGCGGTCATGTGCACCTCGTCCACGCGCGGCTCCGAGGCGAGCAGCGCGCCCGTCAGTGGCGAGGGCAGCCCCAGCTCCGTGACGGGGCGGCCCACGGCGGACTCGTCCAGGCCCAGCAGCTCCCGCCCGCCGTCGTTCATCAGCGCGATCCTGCGCCCGCCGTCCAGCATCAGCAGCCCCTCGCGTACCGCGTGCAACGCGGCCTGGTGGTAGTCGTGCATCGCGCTCAGCTCCGCCGCGTTCATCCCGTGGGTGTGCCGGCGCAGCCGAGCGTTGATCACGTACGTACCGAGCCCGCCGAGCGCCAGCGCCGCGCCCGCCGCCAGCGTCAACACCCTGACCTGCTGCGTCACCTCGCTGGAGATCCGCTGCACGGTGATCCCGACGCTGACCAGACCGGTGATCCTGCCGCCGTCCCGTACCGGCACCACCGCGCGTATGGAGGGGCCGAGCGTGCCCGTATAGGTCTCCGTGAACGTCTTGCCGTGCAGCGCGGGCGCCGTACGGCCCAGGAAGCGCTGGCCGATCTGCCCGGGGTCGGGGTGCGTCCAGCGGATGCCCCGGGGGTTCATGATCGTGATGAAGTCGATGCCGGTGTCGTGCCGGACCCGCTCCGCGTACGGCTGGAGCGCGGCGGTCGGATCCGGCGTCCGGATGGCCTCCCGTACCGAAGGCGAGTCGGCCAGCGCGTGCGCGGTGGCCAGAACCTGCTTGCGTGCGGTCTCGTCCGCGTGGGTACGGCTGGTCACGTAGGCGAAGACCGAGCACCCCACGACGACGGCCGCTACCAGGACGACCTGCATCGCGAAGAGCTGCGCGGCGAGACTGCGGGGGCGGGGCAGATGCATGAAACAAGAATGCCTGGCCTGATTCATATGAACGAAATGAACGTAAGGGTGACCGGCGTCACACGGTGGTGGATAGTCACCGGGACCCCCTGGACAGGGACGGGGGAAGCGCAGGGACGAGTCAAGGAGGACCCGTGGCCGCAGCAAAGCGGGACCGTACCCACTTTCTGTACATAGCGGTGATCGCAGCCGTACTGCTCGGCATCACGGTGGGCTTCGCGGCTCCCGGGGTGGCCGTGGAGCTGAAGCCGCTCGGTACCGGCTTCGTCAACCTCATCAAGATGATGATCTCGCCGGTCATCTTCTGCACCATCGTGCTCGGCGTCGGATCGGTCAGGAAGGCCGCCAAGGTCGGCGCGGTCGGCGGCCTCGCCCTCGGCTACTTCATGGTGATGTCGACCGTCGCCCTGGCCATCGGCCTGGTCGTCGGCAACATCCTGCAGCCCGGTTCGGGTCTCCACATCACGGAGGCCACCAAGGGCGCGGGCGCGGCCCAGGCCGAAGGTGCCAGCGAGTCCACCGCGGACTTCCTGCTCAGCATCATCCCGAAGACGATGGTCTCGTCCTTCACCGAGGGCTCGGTCCTCCAGACCCTGCTGATCGCCCTGCTCGCGGGCTTCGCGATCCAGGCGATGGGCAAGTCGGGCGAGCCGATCCTGCGCGGGGTCGGGCACATCCAGCGCCTGGTCTTCCGCATCCTCGCGATGATCATGTGGGCCGCTCCGGTCGGCGCCTTCGGCGCCATCGCCGCCGTGGTCGGCGAGACCGGCGTCGACGCGCTGAAGTCGCTCGCGATGATCATGATCGGTTTCTACGTCACCTGCGCGCTCTTCGTCTTCCTGATCCTCGGCGCACTGCTGCGCCTGGTCGCCGGGATGAACATCTTCTCGCTGCTGAAGTACCTGGGCCGCGAGTTCCTGCTGATCCTCTCCACCTCCTCCTCCGAGTCGGCGCTGCCGCGTCTCATCGCGAAGATGGAGCACCTGGGCGTCAGCAAGCCGGTCGTCGGCATCACCGTGCCGACCGGCTACTCCTTCAACCTCGACGGCACCGCCATCTACCTGACGATGTCCTCGCTCTTCATCGCCGAGTCCATGGGCGACCCGCTGTCGATCGGGGAGCAGATCTCGCTGCTGCTCTTCATGATCATCGCGTCGAAGGGCGCGGCGGGTGTCACCGGAGCGGGTCTGGCGACCCTGGCCGGCGGACTCCAGTCGCACCGCCCCGAGCTGGTCGACGGCGTCGGCCTCATCGTCGGCATCGACCGCTTCATGAGCGAGGCGCGCGCGATGACGAACTTCGCGGGCAACGCGGTCGCCACCGTACTGATCGGTACGTGGACGAAGGAGATCGACCAGGCCCAGGTCGCGGAGGTCCTGGCGGGCAAGCGGCCGTTCGACGAGAAGACGCTCGTGGACGACGGGCACGGCGGCGGTCACGGTGACGCGGACGGCGACGGCGACGGTACGGCCGGGGACGCCGCGTCCAAGGCGTCGGCACCGGCCCCGCGCGACGGCGAGAAGGCGGGCGTCTGACCCCCGTCCGGTAGGGCCGCGAGGCCCTGACGGCGACCGGGCCTCGCGGCCCGGTCGCCGACGTGAGAGACCCCGGCCGGGGCACCCCCCACTCACCATCGACCCCGGCCCCGCGAAAGACCGGCCCGTACGGAGACGCCTTCCGTACGGGCCGGTCCGCTGTGTTCCGGCGCTCAGCGGGGTGCGGGCAGGGCGGCGCCGAGCGCCCAGGCCACATGGCCGTCGGGGCGTACGAGCGCCGTGCGGACGCCGGACCAGCCGGGGTGGGCGGAGACGAGGCGGGCGCGGTACGGGATGGTGCCGGACGGCAGGGCGGGCGCGCCCTCACCATCGGCGGGTCCTGCTCCGGCCCCCGGTCCTGCTCCGGCGCCCGATTCGGGTTCGGCCCCCGGTCCTGCTCCGGTGAGGTCGAGCAGGACGTGCCGCCCCTCGCGCAGCAGCGTGAAGAGGCCGGCCGCCCCGTCGGCGCCCGTACGGTCCAGGTCGAGTGCCAGATCGGGGGCGCGGCGCCCGGCCAGCGGGTGTGCGGCTCCGCCCGGCGCGGGCGGATAGGCCACGGCCAGCCCGGACAGCCGCTCGGCGAGATCCTTCGAGAAGGCCGGTACGGACGCGATCCGCCCCCCGATGAACGCGCGCAGCGCCTGCCCCTCGGCCGAGAACGCCGTCATCAGCGCGGTCTGCGCCCGTGTGCTCTCCAGCAGCTCGGCCCCGACCGGGTGCCGCTCGTCGTGGTAGCTGTCCAGCAGGCCCGCGGACGCCGTGCCCCGCACGGTCGCGGCCAGCTTCCACCCCAGGTTGGTGGCGTCCTGAAGGCCCACGTTGAGCCCCACCCCGCCGGCCGGGAAGTGCATGTGCGCTGCGTCGCCCGCGAGCAGCACCCGCCCCGCCCGGTAGCGCGCGGCCTGCCGGGTCGCGTTGCCGAACCGGGAGAGCCAGACCGGGTCGCGCATACCGAAGTCCCGCCCGATGATCCCCGTGACCGTGGCGCGCAGCTCCTCCAGCGTGGGATCACCGGCCGGCGCGGTCCCGATGCCCTCCGGGGCGACCCCGACGAAGCGGTGCACCCCGCCGGGGAGCCGCACGGCGAGCAGCCCGCCCCGGGGCCCCGACACGCTGAGGCCCACGTCCGCGGGCGGGTCGTCCAGCACCACGTCGCCGAGCCAGCCCCAGACGTTGGCGTCGCTGCCGGGGAAGTCGATGCCCGCGGCGCCGCGCACCGCACTGCGGGTGCCGTCGCAGCCGACGACGTACGACGCCTCCAGCGCGTAGGGACCGTCGGGCCCCGTCACCCGCACGGTCACCCGGTCCGCGTCCGCCTCCTGGGCGAGCCCCGTCACCTGGTGGCCGCGCAGGATCCGCGCCCCGGCGGCGCGTGCGTGCGCCTCCAGCAGCTCCTCCGTACGGGCCTGGGGGATGGCCAGGGTGAACGGGAACGGTGTCTCCAGCGCCGAGAAGTCCATCAGCTCCGGCAGCCCGCCGAAGTGCCCGCGCGGGATCCGTACCCCTTCCGAGAGGAAGGGCTCCGCGGCCCCGCGGAAGGCCAGGTTCTCGATGGTGCGCGGATGGACGGTGAGCGCCCTGGAGTGCGGGCCCCTGACCTCCCGCGCCTCCAGCACGGTGACGGACACGCCGCCGAGCCGCAGCTCCGCCGCCAGCCACAGCCCGACCGGGCCGCCACCGACGACGATCACCTCTTCCTCGGTCCCTGCACGGTTCCCCATGGTTCCCCTCGCTTCCTGGTCACTGACCAATAGCCTCATGACGAGTAGACTAGGTCAGTGACCAAAAAGCAACCGGGCGATCCCCACCGGACCCGGCTCGACCCCGCCGCCGTGGCGGACGCCGCACTGGAACTGCTCGCGGAGAAGGGCGCCGACGCGGTCTCGGTGCGCGCGGTCGCCGACCGGCTGGGCGTCCGCATGAACACCGTGCTCTGGCATGTGAAGACCAAGGCCGGACTGCTGGAGCTGATGGCGGACGCGATCGTCGCGGGAATGTCCCTGGAGGGGCTGCCGGAGGCCGGTGAGGACCGGGTGCGCGAGCTGACCGTCCGCTACCGCCGCGCGCTGCTCGCGCACCGCGACGGAGCCGCCGTCGTGGCGGGCACGTACGCGGCGGAGCCCGCGACGCTGCGCAGCGCCGAGGCGATGGTCGCGGCGCTGCGCGCGAGCGGGCTCCCGGAGCGCGAGGCGGTCTGGGCCTGCTTCACCCTCGTCTACTACGTGCTCGGGCTGACGCAGGAGGAGCAGGCGGCCCCGGACGGGATCCCCGCCCGCCTCGCCCGGTCGCTGGCGAGCGGGGAGTACCCCGAGCTGAGCCGGAGCGCGCCGCACCTGACGGAGACGACCTTCGACGAGCGCTTCGCCTACGGGCTGGAGCTGATCCTGCGCTCACTGATGGCCGGGCGGCGGGACGGGGGATAGCCCCGCGCCCCGCGCCCGCCGGCCCGCGCCCGCCGGCCCATGCCCCACGCCCGCCGGCCGGTCGGCTACCAGGCCACCGGCAGCGTGTGCGGGAAGCGCCGGATGGTCTCCGTGTCCCACGTCAGGTCCTCGGCCCGCGCCGCCAGCCGCAGCTCGGGGAAGCGCGCCAGCAGCCCCGTGAACGTCGCCTCCAGCTCCACCATCGCCAGCGGGGCCGCGATACAGCGGTGGCCGCCCCAGCCGAACGTCATGTGCGGGGTCGCCGGGCGGTCCGGATCGATCACGTCCGGCTCCGCGAACCGCTTCGGGTCGCGGTTGGCCGTCAGATACGCGACCTGGACGTAGTCGCCCGCCTTGATCGTCACCCCGCCCAGCTCCACGTCCTCCAGCGCGATGCGCGGCAGGCCGACGCCCTTGCGGAACGGGATGTAGCGGAGCAGTTCGTCCAGCAGCCGGGACAGACTCTCCGCGCCGCCGCGCGCCCGCTCCATCAGCTCGGGGCGGGTGAGCAGCAGGAAAGCGATGTTGCTGATCTCGCACGTCGCCGTGTCGTGGCCGCTCAGCATCAGGGTCACCGACATGACCGCCAGATCCTGGTCGTCGAGGACGTCCTCCCCGTCCTTCGCGGCGGCCAGGGCGCTGATCAGATCGTCCCCCGGGACGCGCCGCCGCTCCCTGACCAGATCGCTGAAGTACGCGCGCAGCTCCCGCTTGGCGGTGGCGGCGTCCTGCCCCTTCTCCGGAGCCGTCGACAGCAGGCTGTGGGCGTGACGCTGCATGGCCGGCCGGTCGGCGGGCGCGATCCCGAGCAGCGAGCAGATGGTCTGCTGCGGAAGCTCGTCCGACAGGTGGCGCACCAGATCGGCGGGCGACCCCTGCGCGGCCATGGTGTCGAGCAACCGGTCCACGACGCCCTCGACCGCGGGCCGCATCCGGTCCACGTGGCTCTTCGTGAACGCCTGGGAGGCCAGCCGGCGCAGCCGGGTGGAGCGGGGCGGGTCCAGCACGTTGAGCGATTCGGCGAAGACCATCGGCTCCGGGGTCATCCGGGGATAGTCGCGCCCCACCACACCGGCCCGGCTGAGCCGCTGATCCATCGTCACCTGCCGTACCTCGTCGAAGTCGGTGACGAGCCAGGCCTCGTCGTCGCCGTACGGCAGCCGGATCCGGGTGACGGGCCCCCGGCTCATCAGCTCCGCGAGCGAGGGATCGAACTCCAGGCCCTCGCTGAAGTCGAACGGGCAGGTCGGGGTCGTACCGGTCGTACCGGTCTCGGTCATCACGTACTCCAGCACGGGCGTGTCGGTGTTCCGGGCGGGTTCGCGGAACGGGGGATACGTACCTCCGCCCTGCCGGGGATATGCCTGCTATGAGGTAAATGACGAGGATCTGCCGTTCTCGTATTTTTGCGCTATCGGCAAGTATGTTTGCCGGATTGTCGGGTGTGGGTGGAGCATCTCCGGTGAACGGGGGTAGTGCACATGACTGAGGCGCAGAACAGGGACGAGGCGCAGAACATGACCGAGCCACAAGGACAGACGGAACGGACCGGGCGGGCACGACGGTACGAGGTCGTGGTCATCGGGGGAGGAGCCGCGGGACTGAGCGGCGCCCTGACCCTGGCAAGGGCGCGCCGCTCGGTGCTGGTGATCGACTCGGGGCGCCCGCGCAACGCGCCCGCGTCCCACATCCACAACTACCTGGGGCGGGAGGGAACGGACCCGGCGCGGCTGCTGGCCCTGGGCCGGGAGGAGGCCACGGCGTACGGGGCCGGGATCCTGGACGGCGAGGTGGCCACGGCGGAACGCCTCCCGGCCCCGGACCCGGAGTCCCCGGCCACGCTGTCCCCCACGGGAGGCTTCCGTGTCGTCCTCACCGACGGCACCGAGGTCGAGGCCGACCGGCTGCTGGTGACCACCGGCCTGGTGGACGAGCTGCCCCCGGTCCCCGGGCTGGCCGAGCGCTGGGGGCGCGACGTCCTGCACTGCCCGTACTGCCACGGCTGGGAGGTCCGCGACCAGCCGGTCGGCATCCTGGCCACCGGCCCGCTCGCCGTCCACCAGGCGCTGATGTGGCGGCAGTGGAGCGACGACGTGACCCTCTTCCAGCACACCAGGCCCCAGCTCGCCGACGAGGAGTACGAGCGCCTCGCGGCCCGGGGCGTCGCCGTGGTCGAGGGTGAGGTGACCGGCCTGGTGGTGACCGACGACCAGCTCACCGGCGTGACCCTGGCCGGCGGCCGGGTGATCCCCCGCACCGCCCTGGTGACCGGGCCGCGCTTCACCGCACGCGCGGGCTTCCTCAAGGGGCTCGGCCTGGAGGTGACCGACCAGGAGATGGCCGGAGAGGTCATCGGCGCCACCGTGCCGTCCGACCCGTCCGGCGCGACCTCGGTCCCCGGGGTGTGGGTGGCCGGCAACGTCACCCAGATGGCGGAGACCGTCATCGGGGCCGCCGCGGCGGCCGTACGCGCGGCGTCGGCGCTCAACGCCGACCTGATCGCCGAGGAGACGGACCGCGCGGTCGCGGAGCGCAGGGCCCTGGCCCCCAGCGCGTGACGGCCCGTCCCGCCTTTCCCGTCCCTTCTTCCTGCCCTTTCCAGCGGTGACGATCAAGAGGAGCCACACGCATGCAGGACCACACCATCGCCCCGGGCCGGTCCCACGAGGAGTTCTGGGACAGCCGTTACGAGGTCAGTGAGCGGATCTGGAGCGGCAACCCCAACACCGTCCTGGTCCGTGAGACAACCGGTCTGACACCCGGCCGCGCCCTGGAGCTGGGCTGCGGCGAAGGGGCCGACGCGGTCTGGCTCGCGGAGCGCGGCTGGCACGTCACGGCCACCGACATCTCGCGCGTCGCCCTGGGCCGCGCCGCCCGGCACGCGGCGGACGCGGGGGTGGCCGACCGTATCGACTGGCAGTGGCACGACCTCACGGCGACCTTCCCCGAGGGCGGCTTCGGCCTCGTCTCGGCCCAGTTCCTGCACGCGCCCACCGACGACTTCCCCCGCGCACGGATCCTGCGCTCCGCCGTGGCGTCCGTGGCCCCGGGCGGCACGCTCCTGATCGTCGGCCACGCGGGCTTCCCGTCCTGGGAGCAGAACCCGCCGACGCACGTCCACCTCCCCACCCCCGACGAGGTCCTGGCCTCCCTCGAACTCCCCGAAGGCCAGTGGGAGGTGGTGCTCGGCGAGGAGTACGAACGCGTCCAGGCCGGCCCGGACGGCGAGCCGGGCACCCGTACGGACAACGTCCTCAGGCTCCACCGGCGGGTGCTTGGCGAGTAGTCGCCAACTCCCCCTCCGAGGGGCCGGGTCCTGCTTCAATTCAGGAGCGACGTGGCAGCGACATGTCTCTTCTGAATGTCTCTTCCGATGGTGTGTGAGGGGAGTGGCGGGGGATGCCGGGACCGCAGCACAGGCGCAGGGGCAGGCACCGGGACGGCGACGACGGGGACGATACGAACGAGGACCGTCTCCCCGGGCAGCCGTACGAGCCGCTTCCGCCGCCCTCCCCGGACGGCGGACCACCACCGGGCGACGGAAAGCACCGCAAGTGACCCTCGGCACCGGCCGGGCGAGCCGCCCCGGCCGGCAGAGCCGCGCCCACGACGGACTGGTGCGGTACCTCCGCGAGGCGGGAGTCCTGACGTCCGACTGGGCCGGGGCGTTCCGGGCGGTTCCCCGGGCGTGGTTCCTGCCGGATCTCTTCTGGGCGTACGACATGGAGACCGGCCACAGCCGCTTCCACTCCCGGAGTGCGGATCCCGGTGGCTGGGAGCGGGCCGCGTACGACGATGTGCCGCTGGTCGTCCAATGGGACGACGGGCGGCACACGGGCGACGAACCGGGCCGCATGGGGACCAGTTCGGCGACCATGCCGTCCGTCATGGCCGCCATGCTCGGTGACCTGGACGTGGCCGACGGCATGCGGGCGCTGGAGATCGGCACCGGCACCGGCTGGAACGCCGGCCTCCTCGCCCACCGCCTCGGCGCGGGCAACGTCGTCAGCGTCGAGATCGACCCGGCCGTCGCCGTCCGCGCGACCGGCGCCCTGCGGCGGGCCGGGCTCGGCCCCGGGGCGGTCGAGGTGGCCGAGGGGGACGGCGGGGCCGGACGCCCCGGCCGGGCGCCGTACGACCGCGTGATCGTCACGGCGGGCGCACGGGCCATCTCCCCTCACTGGCTGGAGCAGACGCGGCCCGGCGGGATCATCCTCGCCCCCTGGGGCACCCACTACAGCAACCAGGACGCCCTCGTCCGGCTCACCGTCGGTCCGGACGGGCGCGCGAGCGGCCCGTTCCTGCGCATGGTCGAGTTCATGAAACTCCGCGACCAGCGCCTCGACTGGAGCCGGTTCCGGGACCACGTCGAGGAGTTCCCCGGCGACGCGGAGGTCTCCCGGACGTCCGTCACGCTCGCCGATCTGGGGGGCCGGTACGCGACCTCCTCCTTTGCCGTGGGACTCTGCGTGCCGGACTGCGCCCATGTCGTCAACCGTTCGCCCGACGGCACCGCGAAGGCATGGTTCCTCGACCTCCGCAGCCGGTCCTGGGCGGCCGTCGTCTTCGGCGGCGACACCGGCCTCGGCACCGAAACCCCCTTCGGTGCCGTCCACCAGTCAGGGCCGCGCCGCCTCTGGGACGAGGTGGCAGCGGCCCTGACCTGGTGGAACGACCGGGGAAGGCCCGCGCTCAGCCGGTTCGGGCTGACCGTCGAACGCGACGGCAGGACCCGCCCCTGGCTGGACGACCCGTCAGACGTACTCCCGTCCGCCGTCCCGCGCCGCTGACGACCCGGCGGCGGTACGGCGACGGGCCGGCACCCTCGCCACGGCCGCGACCACACCCGCCACGGCGAGCGCCAGAGCCACCAGCGCCGCGCTCACCCACACCGGCGCGCGGAAACCGTGCCCCGCCGCGATGACCAGCCCACCGCACCACGGCCCGGCGGCCGCACCCACGTTCAGGGCCGCCGTAGCGAACCCGCCCGCCAGGGTCGGCGCACCCGTCGCCGCGTACAGCACCTGCGAGACCAGGGTGGAGCCGACCGCGAACGACAGCGCCCCCTGGACGAGGACGAGCACCGTCACCGCCGCCGGGCTCCCCGCCGTCACCGCGAGCACGACCCAGCCGACCACCAGCGCGAGCCCGCCCGCCACCAGGAGCGGCACCGGCCGGGCATCGGCGATCCGGCCCCCGACGGTGACACCGACGAACGAGCCCACCCCGAACAGCGCCAGCATCACGGGCACCCACACCGCGCCGAGCCCGGTGACAGAAGTGACCAGAGGGGACAGATAGGTGAACGTGCAGAACGTCGCGCCGTTCACCAGAGCGCCCAGCACCAGCGTGACCAGCAGCCGCGGCTCGCGCAGCGACCGCAACTCCGCCCACGCGCCGACATCCCCGGCATCGGTGCCAGGAGCGGCACCGGACGCCGGCACGGCCCGCAGGATTGCGAAGACGGCCGGCACCGACACCAGAGCCACCGCCCAGAACGCCGAGCGCCACCCCCACATCTGCCCCAGCACCGCACCCGCGGGCACGCCCACGACACACGCCATGGTCACACCGCCGAGCAGCGCCGAGGTGGCCCGCCCCGTCTTCGTGCGGTCGACCATCCCGACCGCCGTCACCAGCGCCACCGCCAGAAACCCGGCATTGGCCAGCGCCCCGACGACCCGCGTGACGAGCAGCACCGCATAGCTCGCGGTGAGCGCCCCGACGACATGGACGACCAGGAAGGTCACCAGAAAGAGAAGCAGCGCGCGGCGGGGGGACCAGCGCCGGCTCACCACCGCCATCAGCGGCGCGCCGACCACCATGCCCACGGCGAACGCCGAGGTCAGTGAGCCGGCGGCCGGGATGGACACCTGTAGATCGCGCGCGATGTCCGGCCCGAGGCCGGAGAGCATGAACTCGGACGTCCCCTGGGCGAAAACCGCCAGTCCGAGCAGGTGGAGAGCAAAAGGCACAGCGAGACTCCGTCACCACTTCGTGGAAAGCGTGGAATTGACCGCACAACGTCGCGCACCGACGTCCGAACGGAGAACAGGGAACGGAGAACGGCGGATGCGCGGGTGGCCCGGCGGATCCGGTGAGGTGTGGAGCTGCGGGAGTCGCAACAGCATCCGTACGCACAGGTACAGGGGCGCATGGAGGCGCGCCGGCGCTACGGCCGGGCAACACGCGAACTCGCCACCGGACGGCCGGTGGCTAGAGTCTTGACGCCTCGGGGCTGGACATGATCGCACCGTAACCAGCACGCGTGCGCGGCGTCCACCTCATTTCCGGCGGACCGGCCGGCTGGCCATACTGAGCCCCATGTGGAAGTGGTCGTTGACGTCCGTGGCGCTGAACCTGCTGCTGGGCATTCCCGGCGTCGTTCCGGTGTGGCTGATGTGGTACTTCGCCGTGAACGGGCCACTTGCCGACCTCGGATGGACCCGGCGGGAGCCGACGGAGAACGACGGCATGCTGCTGTGGCTGGTGATCATCGTGCCCGTGGTGGCCGGGTTCGGCCTGCTCTGGTGGCTCGCCAACTACCCGGTGTGGCGCAGGATTCCGCTGGACTCCCGGCTGTACTGGCCGGCCAGTGTGCTGCTGACCCTGGCGCCGGCCTTCGTCCTCATGGGTGTGCTCTGAGACGGGCGGCGGTACGGCACGGGGGCACCGCCGGGTGGTCCAATGGACGTCCGGGACCATCGGGAAAGGTGAGTGGTGCGCGTGCGGGCCGTGGTGTTCGAGGAGTTCGGGCGGCTGCCCGAGGTACGGGACGTACCCGACCCGGAGCCCGCCCCGGCCGGAGTGGTGGTACGGGTCGAGGCGACCGGCCTGTGCCGCAGCGACTGGCACGGCTGGATGGGCCACGACGAAGGGATCGCCCTGCCCCACGTACCCGGCCACGAACTCGCCGGGCGGGTGGTGGCGGTGGGGCCGTCCGTCACGAACTGGCGTGTGGGGGACCGGGTCACGGTCCCCTTCGTCTGCGCCTGCGGTACGTGCGCGGCCTGCGCCGCCGGTGACCAGCAGGTCTGCGAGCGCCAGGAGCAGCCCGGGTTCACCTACTGGGGATCCTTCGCCGAGTACGTCGCCGTGCCCCGCGCGGACACCAACCTCGTCGCCGTTCCCGACACCCTGGCGTTCATCACGGCAGCCGCCCTCGGCTGCCGCTTCGCCACCGCCTACCGCGCAGTCGTCGCCCAGGGCCGCACCCGCCCCGGTGAGTGGGTCGCCGTCCACGGCTGCGGCGGGGTCGGCCTCTCCGCCGTGATGATCGCCGTGGCGGCGGGCGCGCGCGTGGTCGCCGTCGATCTCGCCCCGGAAGCACTGGAGCTGGCGAGGAAGTTCGGCGCGTCGGTGTGCGTGAACGCCGGCGCGGTCCCCGATACGGCCGCCGCCGTGCGGACGGCGACCGGCGGCGGCGCGCACGTCTCCCTCGACACACTCGGTTCGGCGGCGACCTGCGCGGCGTCCGTGAAGGGCCTGCGGACCCGGGGCCGGCACGTACAGGTCGGCCTGCTCCCCGCGGACCGTACGCCCGTACCGATGGCCGACGTCGTCGCCCGCGAACTCGAAATCCTCGGCAGCCACGGCATGGCCGCCCGCGCCTACCCGGAGATGATGCGCCAGATCGACGCGGGCACGCTCCGCCCCGACCTGCTCGTGTCCACGTCCATCCCCCTGGACGCCGCCCCGGCCGCCCTGGCGGCGCTGAGCGACGGCTCGGCCGCGGGCATCACGGTCATCACCCCGCACAGCCCCGCGCGCTGACCCCGTTCCGTACCGTCCCGCCCGGTGTCACCTCACACCGCGAAGGCCCTGGACACCACCTCGGCCAGCGCCCGCCTGCGCCGCTCGTGCTCGGCGGGCGGCGCGTCCTCCGCGGTGGCGCCGGACAGGCCGGCGGACGACCAGGTCAGCGCCATGGAGATCACCAGCGCGAGTGCGTCCTGCGGGTCGACCGAGGCGACGACGAGGCCGTCGCGCTGCGCCTCGCCGATCGCCCGCAGCTTGGCGGCGCCCGCCGGCGTGTGGATCCCCCGGTTCTCGGTGGTCACGCCTTCGAGCCTCGCCCACGTGACCAGCCTGACCAGCTCGGGCCTCCGGACGGAAGCGTCGTACAGTCCCACGGCATAGCCGGGGAGATCGTCGGCCGTGAACGGCACGGCGTCGACGACGGCGTCGGCGTGCGCGCGGAAAACGGCGTCGAAGAGGGCGAGCTTGTCGCCGAAGTAGGCGTAGAGCTGGGCCTTGTTGACCCCTGCGGCTGCCGAGATGCGGTCGACACGGGCGCCCGCGACGCCGTGGGCGGCGAAGTCGGCGGTGGCCGCGTCGAGGAGACGACGACGCGTCGCGTCAGCTTTGGCAGGGGACATGCGGGGTAGTTTACCAACCGGTTAGTTGCTTCCTGGGGCGGTCCGCGTCTACTGTCCACTGCTGTCCACTGAAAACCAACTAGTTGGTTTCTGATTCCGATGGAGGTGGCGACCGATGACGGTTCCGGCGGTCACGACGGTGCGCGGTTACGCGGTGGAACGGCCCGGCGGTCCGGTACGGATACGGGAGTACGAGCCGACGCCCCTCGGTCCCCTGGAGGTGGCGGTCGCCGTGACCCACTGCGGCGTCTGCCGCACGGACGTGGACATGATCGACGACGCACACGGCATCACCGGAGACCCGCTCGTCGCCGGGCACGAGGCGGTCGGCGTCGTCCAGGCCCTGGGCAGCGCGGTCGACGGCACGCGGCTGGAGGTCGGGCAGCGCGTGGGCGTCGGCGCGGTCGCGGGGTCGTGCTTCGCCTGCGAATGGTGCCTCAGTGGGCGGCAGTACCTCTGCCCCGACAAGGACCGGACGGTGACCCGGGGCGAGCGGGGCGGGTTCGCGACCCAGGTACGCGCGAGCGACTGGCGCCACGTCCACCCCCTCCCCGACGCCATCGGCTCCGCCCAGGCCGCGCCCCTGCTGTGCGCCGGCGCGACGGTGTTCGCACCCCTGCTACGGCACGGTGTGCGCCCGACCGACCGCGTCGCCGTGGTCGGAGTGGGCGGCCTCGGCCACCTCGCGATCCAGTTCCTCGCGAAGTGGGGCTGCCACGTCACGGCCATCTCCTCGACCCCGGAGAAGGCGGCGGACGCCCACCGCTTCGGCGCACACGCGTTCGTCGCGGCAAGCGAAGGACTCGACCGGATCACGGACGCGTTCGACTTCATCCTCTCGACCGCCACGGCCGACCTGCCGTGGGACGCCTACCTCGCGACGCTGCGCCCGCACGGGACACTGAGCGTCGTCGGCCTCCCGCCCGGGGCCATCAGCGCCCACCCGCTGAGCCTCCTGCCGGGCGAGAAGAAGCTCGTCGGCGGCATCCCCGGCTCGCCCACGGAGATCCGGCAGATGCTCGACTTCGCGGCACGCCACGGCATCCGGCCGGAGGTCGAGTCCTTCCCGGTCGCGCGCATGGACGAAGCACTCGACCACGTCCGACACGGGCACGCGCGCTACCGCGCCGTGCTGGAACTCTGACGCCCCTCGGGGTCGGCCAGGGTAGGGGTTCGGGCGGGTGCGGGTTCGGGCGGTGGCCTGTCTGGGCGGCCCCGCCCGCCACAACGAACCACCGGCCCACCCCGAACAGCCCCGCCCGAACCCGTACTCGAAACAAACAGTGACCAGCGGGGCATGAATCCCAGCCAACAACCGGTGGGCGGACGCTTGACGAGAGCCGTCACCGCCCCACTCCACTGTCGCGCGCCCCGCAGGGCCGACCCACCCGCCAGTCTGGAACCGACCCCAGTGGCAACGGTGATTTCCAGGGAGCGGTCGGGCCCCAGGATGCCCAACGCGCCACCGGACAAGGCTAATCACCCAAGGCCAGCGCTTTCCGGTGCAGCGCGAGAAACGCGTGGGCGGTGGTGGCCAGGGCGAGCATCAGCTCGTAGAGGTGGAGGGGCGGTGTGTCGGCATCGAACCTTCTGCCGAGTTCGAGCAACTTGTAGGCGTCGCGGTGTAGTTGTCGTACCGCATGCGTGTGGGTCGTGCCCCGGTACTCGCGGACGAGTAATTCGAGGTGGCCGCGCAGAAGAAACACGGTGGCGTCGACCCATTCCCGCTCGGGGAGTACGAGCCGCTGGTCAAGGGCCTCGTTCACGGTGCGGGAGATGGTCACCACGTCGATCAGGGGCGCCCCCGGGGCGACGGTGGCCGGCCGTTCCCGGAGACGCCACCGGCTCAGCGCGGCGCGCAGCCGTCGCAGTGTGTCCGCGTCGGACGCGAAGCGCGGATCGACCCGGTCGCGCCAATGGGCTCCGGGGGTACGGGGTGTGAGCGTCATCCGGCCGCCACCTCCCGCGTGGCAACGGTGCACCACGTACAGGAACCGCTCCTGCCCCACGCCCGCGCCAGCTCGGACACCAGGAACATCCCCCGCCCGCTCTCCTCGTCGGGGCCGGACAGCCGCACGGTGACGGGGGAGGGGGAGTGGTCGTCCACCTCGATCAACACGATGCCGGCCCGGTCGTACGACAGCGAGAACCGCACCCGCTCGGCCGTCCCGTGCACCACGGCGTTGGTGACGATCTCGCTGACCAGGAGCTGCACGGTGGCGATCGCCTCGTCGCCGATGTCGTCCTGGCGGAGCACCGTGCCGGCGATGCGCCGCATGTGTGCGACGCGGTGGGGGTGGGCGCGGAAGGTGAGGCTCAGCCGCAGAGCGTCCCGTATCTCGACGGAGGTGACGGGAGGGGTAGTTGCGCTCTGGGTGGAGGGAGGCATCGAGAGTCCTTACGGTCGAACCTTCGGGGTGCCGTCGCAGGGCCGGGCGTGCTCACGTTATGGAGTGAAACGGCTGCGCTGCGTGAGTGGCGGGTATAGCCTCGCATCGTGGCGGTAGCCCCGGAAGTGTTCTGGCGAAAGTGCGCGAGCAAGTTGTGTCGTGAATTTCCCCCTGCGTGCGAGTCGTTCACCCGGTGTCGGCGACTCCCGCTGTCACGCAGAACGTTCCACCAGGCAGTGTGTGGAGAGGACGGCAGGCAATGACGGACACGCAGGCGGCAACGCCCACTCTGTGTCGACTGCAACTGGGCAGTGAGCTGCGGCAAATCCGGCTCAAGAGGGGGCTGACGTCGACTCAGGTGGTCAAGAAGCTTATTTGGAGCCCGTCCAAGCTGACTCGACTGGAGACGGGGGAGAACGTAACCGTCGAACCCGCAGATGTCATGGCGCTGTGTCAGATCTACGAGGTCGAAGAGGAGGCCGCCGACCAGCTCAAGGAGTACGCGGCGGTCACCAAGACGAAGCGGGACTGGTGGCAATCGCCTGAGTACCGCCCGGTCATCGGTCCCGGTCCCAAGGCGTTCCTCGGCTTGGAGTCTTCAGCCTCCGCCCTGCACACCTACGGCTCCGAGTACGTTCCAGGTCTGCTTCAGACAGCGGATTACATTCGCGTGCTGCATCGACATGCTCATGGCCGCTGCTCCGACGAGGACATCGACCTCATGGTCGAACTGCGGCTGAAGAGGCAGGAGGTGCTTCTCCGCGATCCACCTCTGAGGTACGCCGTCGTCATCAATGAGGCGGTACTACTCCGGCAGGTGGGCGGTCCATCGGTCATGAGGGCGCAGCTCACCCACATCATGGAGGCTGCTTCCGCGCCCCATGTGAACGTCCAGGTCGTTCCGTTCAAGGCCGGTGTCTACCGGGCGATGAACGGAGCATTCACGATCATGCGGTTCCCGGACAGCTTCGCTCTCAAGCCGATCACGTACCTGGAGCACCTGGTCGGCAATTGGGTTCTGCGACGTGAGGCTGATGTGGATTCGTATGAGGAGGCGTTCAATGAACTGCGAGCCTTGGCCCCGGGGCCACAGGAGTCCTTGAGCCTGATCGAGAAAGCCATGGAGGAGCTTTGACACCAACGACAACCACCTCAGACGCGCTGATCGGCGCGCAGTGGTTCACCGCGAGCTACAGCAACGACGACAACGGCATGTGCGTCGAAGGCGCCCACCTCCCCGGTGGCCGCATAGCCGTACGGGACTCCAAGAACCCACACGGCCCCGCCTTCGTCTTCACCGGCCCCGCGTGGGCCGCCTTCATCGGGGCCGTGGGCGCCCGGCCGTAGGCACCGTCCACCCTTCGGCCGGGTGTCGAGGTCTCGTATGCTCCCCGCCATGAGCGACGGGGCGAGCGACAGACGGGTCATCGACGGGCGGTTCGAGCTGGAGGCGCGGCTCGGCGGGGGCGGGATGGGGACCGTGTGGCGGGCGCGCGATCTCGTGCTGGACCGGGTCGTCGCGCTGAAGGAGGTCCGCCCGCTCGATCCCGCGCTCGCCGAGTACGACCCCGAGGCCGCGCACCTGTTGCGGGCCCGGGTGTTGCGGGAGGCCCGTGCGCTGGCGCGGGTCAGCCATCCCAATGTCGTGACCATTCACCATGTCGTGGACGGTGACGAGTACCCGTACCCCTGGCTCGTGATGGAGCTGGTGACCGGCGGGACGCTTCATGACAGGCTGGCCCGAGGGCCGATGGAGCCGGTCGAGGCGGCCGGGCTGGGGCGGGAGTTGCTGGCCGCGCTGCGGGCGGCGCACGGTGCGGGCATCCAGCACCGGGATGTGAAGCCCGCGAACGTCCTGCTGCGGCCGGACGGCAGGCCCGTTCTCACCGACTTCGGGATCGCCGCCATCCGGGAGGCGACCGCGCTGACCGCGACCGGGGCCCTCATCGGCACCCCCGACTACATGGCCCCCGAGCGGATCAGCGGGGACGACGGCTGGCCCGGCTCCGACCTGTGGTCGCTGGCGATGATGCTGTACGTGGCCGTGGAGGGCCGGCATCCCCTGCGGAGGGCATCGACTCTGGCCACGCTCGCCGCCGTACTCAAGGAGCCGCTGCCGCCGCCCGTCAAGGCCGGGCCGCTCGCCGGTGTCCTCGACGCCGTGCTCGTCCGGGATCCGGCCGCGCGGCCGGACGCGGAGGCCGTGGAGGGCATGCTGGCGGCCGTGGCGCGCGGGGCGGCGGACCCGGGTGGCGGGGCCTCCCCGGACTCCGGCGGGGTCTCCCCGGATTCCGGGGCGCCCGTGACGACGTCGTACCGCCTGGCCCCTCCGGGGGCGGTTCCGCGTACCACCGTGCCGTACGGCGACGGCGGTGGCGACGTACCGCGACCGGCCGCGCCGGTGCCGGGGGAGGGGCGGTCCCGGGTGGCCCGCCGGGTCGCGGTCGGCTCCTCGCTCGCCGGTACGGCGTTGACGGGCGTGCTCCTGTGGACGCTGTTGCCCGACCTGCCGGGCCTGGGCGGCATCACATGGCCCGACTCGCCAGGATCGACCGCGCAGCCGGGGACCCCACCGTCGTCGGCGGGGTCGCCGGAGGCCGCGAAGGATCTGCTGACGCCGGCCGCTATCCGTACCGCGGTCAAGGCGCTCAAGGCGGAGATGGGTACCGACCGGGTGGGCGGCTTCTCCGTGTACGCGGACTTCGTGTCCGCGCAGGGCATGGCCAAGGGCAGCGACAAGCGGTACGACGCGTACACCTACCGTGTGGGTGAGGGCGTGACCAAGGGGCCTGCCGGTGGGACGCTCATCGGCGGCCAGCTGCCGGTGAGCCTGGACGCGTTCGACTGGGACGCGGTCCCAGCGCTGCTGAGGCGTGCGACGGAGGACCTGAACGTCGAGAAGCCCACCTCGCGCTACCTCCTGATCAAGCAGCCGAACTCGCTCTTCGGCTCGTCGGCGGGTATGACGCTCTATCTGACGAACGCGTACGGCGGCGGCTATCTGGAGGCCGACAGCAAGGGCAAGGTCACGAAGGTGAACCCGGCGATCTCCTGAGCCCCGTTCCCTGGTCGTGGTGGGGCGGTGCCTCCGGCCCTGACCGGGCCAGGCCGGGGCCGGAGGCAGCTCGATCGGGCCTGTCGTCTCGCTCGGGCCTGTCCGTCAGGTGCGCGAGGTGTCGGCGGTCCAGGAGGCGAGCAGGCGCAGCCGTTCGTCGGTGGGGGAGCCGATCTCGGCGGTCCAGACGACCAGTTGCTGGTCGGGGTCGGTGGTGGCGGTCAACGTGTCCCATTCGAGGGAGAGTTCGCCGACCACCGGATGGTGGAGAACCTTCATTCCGACGCTCAGGGTGGCGACGTGGTGCGCGGCCCACCACTGGCGGAAGTCCGCGTCCTGGACGGACAGTTCACCGACGAGGGCGGTCAGCCGGGGGTCGTCAGGATACTTCGCCGCCTCCATGCGCAATTGCGCGACGCTGGTGCGTGCGACGCCTCTCCAATCGGCGTACAGCGTGCGCATCGCGGGATCGGTGAACAGGATGCGGACGTAATTACGGTGTTTCTCCGGGACGGCGGAGAAATCGGTGACCATCGCCGCCGCGAGCGGATTCCAGGCGATGACATCCATGCGGCGGCCCATCACGACGGCCGGTGTGGCGGTGAGGTCGTCCAGCACCCTGCGCAATTGCGGCTGCACCTTCTGCAGGGCGCGGCGGCGGGGCTTCGCGGTGTCCTTCCCGGCCAGGCCGAACAGGTAGCGGCGCTGATCGTCGTCGAGGTGCAGTGCCTCGGCCAGCGCGCTCAGTACGGGAGCCGAGGCGGGCATACGGCCCTGCTCCAGCCGGGTGTAGTAGTCCGTGGAGATCGCCGCGAGCCGGGCGACCTCCTCCCTGCGCAGCCCGGCGACCCTGCGCGGACCGGAGCTGTCGGGCAGGCCCACGGCGCGAGGGCTGAGCTCCGCCCGGCGGGCCTTGAGGAACTCGCCCAGCTCGTTGAGATGCGGTGTCGGACTCATGCCCCCAGTGTGACAGTGAGCGCCCTTCGCGTGAGGGGGAGGAAACCCTCCCAGGATGTTCTCATCCCAGGAGGAAACTCTCCTCTGCACGGCGGCCCGCGCACGTGCCAGCCTGAGGAGGAGAACACGTGGAGACCCTGCACGCCATGGGCCGACCGGCGAATGGATGCCGGTGCGTGGGTGCCGGTGAATCGGCATCGATGAATGGACATCGCCGAATGCGCGCCGCCGAATGCACGGCTCTGAAAAGGGAGGGAACAAATCCTCCGGGCCGGAAATGGAGTGGCGTCTCCCGCGTGAAGGCGCCGGGGGATGTGACACCGACGAGGTGCCGTCCCCCGCGAAAGGACGAGAGGAACAGCGCGAGATGAAGTTCGTGGAGCAGCAGGCCACCGGGAAGGGCCCGGAGGACTGGTTCACCGGCGATGTGTGGTTCGACGCCCTGTACGCCGGCACCGGGCCGTCCCGGATGCGCGTCAACATGGTGCGCTTCGCACCCGGTGCCCGTACCGCCTGGCACCACCACGCCGTCGGCCAGACCCTGCACGTCGTCGCCGGCGCCGCCCTGATCGGTACCCGTGACGGCACGGTCTTCGAGGCCCGTCCCGGCGAGACGGTCACCTGCCCGCCCGGCGAGGAGCACTGGCACGGCGCCACCGAGGACCGCTTCATGGAGCACCTGGCCCTGTGGGAGGCCCCGGCGCCCGGCGACGACCGGCCGGAGACCACCTGGCTGGAGAAGACCACCGACGAGCAGTACACCGGCCCGCGCACCCGCGCCCACTGACCCCGTACGACACGCGAAGGAGACGGTTCATGCCGCCCACGATGACCGCCCTGTTCGGCGGCGCCGGACCGGAGTGGACCACGCGCCGGATTCCCGTACCCCGACCGGGCCCCGGGCAGGTCGTGGTGCGGGCCCGCGCGGTGGCGCTCAACAACGCGGACGCCGTCATGCTCGCCGCCGCCGACCCGTCCTCCGGAGGCAGCGGCGAGGAATACCGGGCGGGTTTCGAGTTCGCCGGTGAGGTCGCCGCCGTCGGCGACGGCGTCGGGACGCCCGCGGTGGGGGACCGGGTGATGGGCACGACACCGGGCAGCTTCGCCCAGTACGTGCTGGCCGACCACCGGCACACCCTGCCCGTCCCCGGTGGGCTCGCCCACGGGACGGCGTGCGCGCTGCCCACCGGACTGCTCACCGAGCACGGCGCCCTCGCCGTGGCCGGCTTCCGCGCAGGGCGGTCGGTGCTGATCACCGGAGCCACCTCCGGCATCGGCCTGATCGGCGTGCAGGCCGCCCGGGTCCTGGGCGCGAGCCGGATCATCGCGACCACTCGGGACGCGGGCAAGGGCGACCTGCTCAAGGAGTGCGGAGCGGACACCGTCGTCGTCACCGGCGAGCGGGACCTGACCCGGGCGGTGCTGGACGCCACCGGCGGAGAGGGCGTGGACCTGGCGCTGGACCATGTCGGCGGCCAGACCTTCGCCGCCTGCCTGCCCGCCACCCGTACCGACGGCGCCGTGATCAACATCGGCCGCCTCGACCGGCCCGCCACCACCCTTGACCTCGACGTCCTGTCCTACCGCCATCTGCGCGTCCAGGGCGTGTCCTTCGGGTTCTCCCGGGCCGCCGAACTCGGCGGCGTCATCGCCGCGGCCGGTCGGGACCTGCTGCCCGCCGTCGCCGACGGGCGGATACGACCGCTGATCGACACCACTCTGTCCTTCGACACCGCGACCGAGGCCGCCGGACGCCTCCGTTCCCACCGGGCCCACGGAAAGATCGTCCTCACGGTCCCCTGAACGAGCGCCGACCGACCCGGTACCGCGCCCCCTCCCTCCCCCAGTCACGAGCCGCGAGCCACGAGCCACGAGCCACGAGAAGAAAGCGAGTTGTCCCCATGCGGGCCACCTACATGTACAAAGCCGGCGACGTACGCGTCCAGGACGCCCCCGACCCGGTCATCGAGCAGCCCACCGACGCGATCGTGCGGGTCGTACGGTCCTGCGTGTGCGGCAGCGACCTGCATCCGTACCACACCATGACGGCGGCCGACGGGCCCGCGCCCATGGGGCACGAGTTCCTCGGCACCGTCGAGGAAACCGGCTCCGAGGTCACCGGTCTTCAGCGCGGTGACCTGGTGGTGTCGCCGTTCGCCTTCGCCGACAACACCTGCGAGCTGTGCCGTGAGGGCCTGCACACCTCCTGCCCCAACGGTGGCTTCTTCGCCGCCGGAGTGGGCGGCGCCCAGGCCGAGGCCGTCCGCGTACCCCAGGCCCAGGGCACCCTGGTCAAGCTCCCCAAGGACGTCGACGAGGCGTTGCTGCCCGGGCTGCTGACGCTCGCCGACGTGTACGGCACCGGCTACCACGCCGCCCGCCAGGCCCACATCAAGCCGGGCGACTCGGTCACCGTCATCGGTGACGGCGCGGTCGGACTGCTCGCCGTCCTGTCCGCCAAGCAGCTCGGCGCCGAGCGGATCATCCTCATGGGCCGGCACAAGAACCGCACCGACCTCGGACGTTTCTTCGGCGCGACGGACGTCGTCGCGGAACGCGGCGAGGAAGGCATCGCCAAGGTCCGCGACCTGACGGGCGGCTTCGGCACCCGCGCCGTACTCGAAGCCGTCGGCCACATGCCCGCCTACGAGATGGCCATCGGCGCCGTCCGCCCCGGCGGGGTCATCAGCCGCGTCGGCGTCCCCCAGTACGAGGACGCCCCCGTCGGTTTCGGCAGTCTCTTCGGCCCGAACGTCACCCTGACCGGCGGCCCGGCCCCCGTACGCGCCTACATCGACGAACTGCTCCCCGGCGTCCTGGACGGCACGGTGGAGCCCGGCCGCGTCTTCGACCGCACCGTCACCCTGGAGGAGACCCCCGAGGGATACCGCGCCATGGACCAGCGCGAGGCCCTGAAGGTCCTCGTCGCGCTCTGACGGGACCGAGCCAGGTGGCCCCGGAGGGTCACGCGCGCGCACGCCGGTGTCCGGGGACGGGCAGGAACCGCCCCCGGACACCGGCGAGCGCCGGACTGCGAGCAACGGGCGCCCGACGGCGGACGCCGGACGCCGGGCGCCCGACGGCGGACGGCGGACGCCGGATGCCGGACGCCCGACGTCCGGCGAAGCCGTGTCAGCCGAACGGGATCCGCACCACCGACTGGTTGCCGATACCGAGTGTGCCGGCGGCGTTGCCGATGGCGTTCCAGACCTCCACGCGCACCTTGCCGTTGACCAGGTTGCCGTGGGATCCGGTGGCCGACTTCAGCCCCTTCGCCTGGGTGTAGTGCTCGTACCCGGCGACGGGGTCGGTCGCGAAGTACTGGTACGTCTCCGTACGGTCCCAGGTGCCGTCGCCGGTACGGTCGTAACTCACCCGCACCTGCTGGCCGTTGGCGACCGCCGTGCCCGCGTCGACGAAGAGGTCGAACTGCGTGGCGCCGCCGTTGTACGTCCGGGTGATGGCGCCCGAGGTGAAGACCTGCGGGTTGTTCGCCGTACCGTCGTAGTTGCCGCCGCCGGCCGAGGCGATCGTCGCCGTGGCGGCGGAGCCGGTGGAGTCACCGAGGCCGCCGCCCGTACGCGGGTACAGCGTGGAGGAGCCGGTCGGCGGATCCGTGGGTGTCGAGCCGCCGCCGCTGGTCCAGACGGCCACGTAGTCGACGAGCATCGGGTGGCCCGGAACGGTCGCGGCGGTCGGTGTCTGGCCGCCGAGCGCGTTGGGGAACGCCCCGCCGATCGCGACGTTCAGGAGAATGAAGTACCCGGCGTGATCGGTCATGCTGGACCAGGTCGCCGCGTCCATCTGATTCTGGCTGACGGAGTGGAAGAGCTGGTCGTCCACGTACCAGCGCAGTTGGTTCGGCGTGGCCGAGCGGTCCCACTCGAAGCGGTAGGTGTGGAAGGCGGACTGACAACTCGACCCGGGGCAGGCCCGGTTGGCGCCGAGGCCCGTCGTCTCGTTGCAGGGGCCGCCCGGGTTCACCCCGCAATGCAGGACGCCCCAGACCGAGTTGAGGCCGTTGACGTTCTCCATGATGTCGAACTCGCCGGTGCCGGGCCAGTTCCAGTAGTTGCCCCGGTACGGGGAGCCGAGCGCCCAGAACGCGGGCCAGTAGCCGAGCGCGGCGTTGCCCGTCACGTTCGGCATCTGGATACGGCCCTCCATACGGAGTGTGCCGCCCGCCGGAGCCTTGAAGTCGGCGCGCTGGGTCTCGATCCGGGCCGAGGTCCAGTTGCCCGCACCGTCCCTCAGCGGGGTGATCCGGAGGTTGCCGTTGCCGTCGAGGCTGAGGTTGCCGGCGTTCGCGGTGTAGTTCTGGACCTCGCCGGTGCCCCAGTTGGCGGGCCCGCCGGGGTAGCTGGTGCCGGTGTCGACCTGCCAGTTGGCGGCGGAGGGCGAGGCGCCGGCCGCGCCGTTGAAGTCGTCGCTCCACTGGAGGTTCCAGCCGGGCGCGGGCGGGATGGCACCCTGGGCGGGGCCGGCGCCGGTGACCCCGACGAAGCCCGCCAGGGCGACGACGAAGGCGGCGAGCGCGGCGACGACGGGCGTGCGGGAGGTGCGGGGCGTGCGGGGCGTGCGTCTTATGTGGCTCGTTCTCAAGGAACACCTCCGGTGCGGATGGTGCCGAGGATGGTGCCGGGAATCGTGCCGAGGGGGAATGAGAGCGCTCTCAGTACGTCTTGTAGCGGCACCCCGGCCGCTCGTCAATGGCGCGGACCTGTTCCCTTCCCGGCGCCCTGCGGGCCGTGCCGAGGCCGGGGCGGACCCGGGCTTTGCCTTCACGTCGGGGTCAAGGATTACGGTCGGCTTCATGCGCATCGGTGAGCTGGCGAGGCGGGCCGGGACCACCACCCGGGCCCTGCGGTACTACGAGTCGCGCGGGCTGCTGCCCGCCCGGCGTGCGGTGAACGGCTACCGCGCGTACGACGAGAGCGACCTGCTGCTCCTCCGGCAGATCAGGACCCTTCAGGACTTCGGGTTCGACCTTGAGGAGACGCGGCCGTTCGTCGAGTGCCTGCGCGCCGGGCATCCGGCCGGGGACTCCTGCCCCGCCTCGCTCGACGTGTACCGGCGCAAGCTCACCGAGCTGGACGGTCTGATCGACCAGCTCGTCTCCGTACGGGCCCAGGTGGGCGAACAGCTCGCGCGGGCCGAGACGTTCAGGGCGGAGACGGAGCCGCTGTGCGAGATGGCGTCCGTACCCGTGGACGAGTGCGCGGAGCGGATGAGAAATGAACGAAGCGGTAACGGCCGAGAGATGAACCGAAGCCGATGAGAGACGGACGAAGGGGACGAGGAATGATCGAGATCGAGGGCGTCGACTCCGTGACCGACGCGGACTTCGACGACACGGTCCTGCGCGCGGGGAGCCTGCCGGTCCTGGTGGAGTTCACCGCCGACTGGTGCCCGCCGTGCCGCCAGATCGCGCCCGTCCTGAGCGCGGTGGCCGAGGAGGAGCGCGGCCGGATCAGGATCGTCCAGCTCGATGTGGACGCCAATCCGGCGATCACGGCGCGGTACGGCGTCCTCGCGATGCCGACGCTGATGGTGTTCCGCGCGGGTGAGCCGGTGAAGTCGATGGTCGGCGCCCGCGCGAAGCGCACGCTGCTGCGGGAGCTGGAGGACGTACTCCCGCCGGTCGCCCACCGGATCTGACCGGACCGGCCGGACCGACCCGGCCCCGTCCGGCCGGCAGGAGTCCGGGTAGGAGTCGGTATGCGAGTCCGCGTACGGATCCGCGTACGGATCCGCGTACGGATCCGTACGAGCCCACCCACCCGTACGGATCCGCGGCTTCGGCCACGCGTCGCCGACCTCACATGGCCGGCGGGATGTGGCCGGAGCTGAGCATCTCGATCATGTCATCGGTAGCGTCGCTCCTCTGGTCGCCGTACGCCTCGCGCAGATCACGTTCGGTTTTGATCGAATCCAAGGTGGATGCCGGGTTGGAGATGAGCAGGCCCGTCGGCAGCGGCCTGCCGGTCATGGACTCCCAGACGTCGGAGGCGAAGCTGGCGCAGTTGTACATGGTGAGGTTGTACTTGGCGTCCTTCCTGGCGAACGCCGCGTGGTACCCCATCAGCACCTGTTCGAGTCCGACGCTCGCCGTCTTCTGCTCCTTGTCGCCCCCGTGCCGGTCCGGGCAGATGATCTCCCCGGGAACGCTACGGACGGGGGAGGGCGTCTGCGGGTAGAACCCGAACTCCGTCGAGTCACCGAGCGGAGAGGTGATTTCGAGCCAGACGTGTCCCACCTCGCCCTCGTCGCGGAACTCGCTGCTCGTCCACGGCGCACCGGGATCGATCTTCGCCTTGACGGTCCACTTCTTGTCGCGTGCTTCCGGCGCGATCTTGCCCTTCCGGATCACCGTGCGCAGCGCCCTCAGGCTTTTGTGGTACGGCAGATCGGGGTCCTGCTCGGGCGCCGGGGCGTTGGCGGCGGGCTCCGGCTCCGACTCCGACTCCGAGTCGGAATCGAAGTCGAACACCGATCGCAGCTCCGGAGCCGCCGACTCCGTCGCGGGCATGCGCTGGACGGCCGGTTCCGCGGCGGAGGACTGGCCGCCGCCGCGCATCATGAGCGCCGCGACCCCGTTGCCGGCGGTGGACTGGACGTACGACAGAGCGGCCCGATCGGTTGCCACCGCCCGCGGGCCGGACAGCGGCTCCGGGGACTGGGCGCGGGCGGGCGGCCGGACAGGCCCACGCCCTCCGCGCCTTCCGTTGCCCTGCCATTCTTCGTGGGTACGATCAGTCGCTCTCATCCCGCCCCACCCTTATCCACAGGCGACGCCCGGCGGAACGGTCGCCCGTACCTGCCTGAGGGCAACCGTTGTGCCCGAAGGGGCGTCCGGGAGGGGCGTTCACTCCCATGAGCCGGGCGCCGCGCTCCCACCGAGATTAATTCATGGTTACGAGGCCTCAGTTGGGCTGTACGAGCCTTGACGTGTCTCAACGGCACCCTCCACACTCATCCTCGTGAACGGTCAGCAATCCACAGGAACGGGCATTCACCGTGCTGCCCGCTGAGCGGCATCGCCGTATTTGTGAGGCGTTGCGCGCCCAGCGGATCGTCTCCACGGAGGACTTCTCCCGCATGCTGGACGTCTCCCAGGAGACGGTCCGCCGCGACCTGGTCACCCTCGAACGCCGCGGCCTGCTGGTGCGGGTGCACGGCGGGGCGACCAACACCGCGGGCGGGTTCGGCGAGGAAGCGCCGTTCGACGAGAGGTCCGGGATGGACCGGCAGGCCAAGGCGGCCATCGGGGCCGCCGCGGCGGCGCTGGTGCGCCCGGGGCAGACCGTGGTGATCGACATCGGTACGACGGCGGTGGAGGTGGCCCGCGCGCTGCCCTCCGACCACCGCGGCATCGTCGCCACCTGCTCGCTGCTGGTGGCCGCCGAACTGGCCGGCCGCCCGCATGTCGAAGTCCTCGTCAGTGGCGGCCGTCTGCGCTCGGGCGATCTCGCCTGCTCCAACGCGCAGGCGCTGGCGTTCTTCGCCGACATCCGCGCCGATGTGGCGTTCCTCGGCTCCGGCGGGGTGGACGCCTCGGCCGGGCTGACGGACTTTCACCTCGACGAGGTGGCCACACGGCGGGTGATGCTCGCCAACACCGTCCGCTCGTACATCCTCGCGGACTCCAGCAAGTTCGGCCGCGTGGCGCCGTACCGCGTCTGCGGTCTGGAGGACGTCGACGGGCTGATCACCGACGCCCGCCCCTCCCCGACGCTGGAATCGGGCATGGAGCGCTCCGGTGGTGTGGTCGTCGTCGCCTAGGGCGGAACGCGAAAGCGTGAGCACATGCAAGAGAGCACATGCGGGAAAAGCGGTCAGGTGACGCGGCTACGTCACCTGACCATGACCGAAATCCCCACCTATCAACGTAAAGGAGTCGATCGTGCCCCAGTCTTCCACACCGGCGGAAAATGCGGCGGTTTCCCCTCTCGCCCCCGGCACATCCACAAGAACTGACGGAAACGCCGCCGCGTCGGTTGCGTCTTCGGCCGCCTCGGCCACGTCGGCCGCCTCGGACACATCGGCCGCCCCGGACACGGACACCGGCAACGCCGACCCGGCCACCGCCGCCGCGGTCGCCGCCGCGTCCGCCGTGGACGGCCACGCGACCGGCTACAAGCCGCAGTTCGCCCGTACCCTCAGCCGCTTCGAGTCGTTCGCCGTCGCTTTCTCCTTCATCTCCATCACCACCGGCCTCTTCACCACCTACGGCACGGTGCTGGGCTCGGCGGGCCCCGCCGGTATCTGGACCTGGCCGCTGGTCACCCTCGGCACGGTCCTCGTCGCCCTCGTGTACGGCATGCTCGCCAGCCGCATCCCGATCTCCGGGTACAGCTACCAGTGGGCCAGCCGGCTCGCGTCGCCCGTGCTGGGCTGGTGGTTCGGCTGGGTGTCGTTCGCGTTCCTCGCGATCGTCGTCGTCGCCGTCGACTACGGGCTGACCCAGGTCGCGCTCTTCCCGCTGCTCGACATCACGTACACCGCGACCGGCGGCGCCATCGGCACCGTCATCGTCCTGCTCCTGCAGATGTCGCTGATCATCTGGTCGACCCCCATCACCACTAAGGTCAACAACATGGCGGTGGGCGCCGAGGTGATCGCCATGGTCGGTCTGACCGTGCTGATCGCGGGCGCCGTCCTCTTCTTCGGCAAGGGCGACTGGAGCAACCTCGGCTCGTACGGCACGATCCCGACCGACGGGTACTACGGCTTCCTCGGCCCGTTCATGCTCTCCGCGCTGCTCGGCGCCTTCACCCTCGTCGGCTGGGAGTCCGCGGCCAACCTCGCCGAGGAGACGCACAACCCGAAGAAGGTCGTCCCGCAGGCCATGGTCCGCGCCATCCTGCTCAGCGGCGGCATCGGCATGCTCTTCCTCATCGTGATCACCGCGGGCGTCGGCGACAACGTCGCCGCGCTCACCGCCGACTCGGCGCCCGTCGCCTCCATCATCGAGTCGACCGTCGGCAGCGCCGTGGCCACCGCCATGCTGGTCGTCGTCTGCATCGCCATCTTCGCCTGCGGCCTGGTCATCATGGTGAGCAACAGCCGCCTCGTGCACTCCATGGCCCGTGACGGACGCCTGCCGTTCTCCGAGACGCTCAGCCAGGTGCCGCGTCCCACCGGCGGTCCGACCTGGGCCACCCTGACCGTCGCCCTCGCGTCCATCGCCATCGTCGCGGTCTTCTCCGGCAACGCCGACGCGCTGCCGCAGCTCCTCGGCGCGGGCACGCTGATGCCCGCCATCCTGTACGCGGGAACGGTCACGCTCTTCATCTTCACCCGCCGCACGTACACGCCGGGCCCTGACGACTTCCAGCTCGGCAAGTGGGAGAAGCCCGTCGTGGCGGGCGCGGTGATCTGGCTCGTCCTGGAACTCTGCATCTTCATGATCCCGTCCGACTTCCGCGGCGCCCAGCAGTACGCCCTGGCCACCCTGGTGGTCGGCGGTCTGCTCTTCGCGTCCGTCTGGTTCACCCGCCGCGAGAAGCTGATGACGCAGCCCGGCCTGGACGGCGAGGGGCTGGTCGGCGACGAACTGCCCGCCGGGAGTGAGGACAAGGCCACCGCGAACGCCACGGCAGCTACGACAGCTACGGAGGCCGAGACCGCCACGGAAGCCACGGCTGACACGAAGACCGATGTGAAGTCCGACGCGAAGTCCGATGTGAAGTACGACGCGAAGACCGACGCGAAGTCCCGTCCGGAGGCCGACTCGCTGTGACCGTGCTCGCCATCGATCAGGGGACCTCGGGCACCAAGGCCCTCGTCGTCGACCCGGTGGACGGTGTCGTCGCCGTCGCCGAGGTGCCCGTCACCCCCGTCCACCTGCCCGGTGGCGGCGTGGAGCAGGACCCCGAGCAGCTCCTGGCCTCCGTCCTGGAAGCCGGCCGCCAGGCCGTCGCCCAGGCCGGGGGCCGCCCCCTGCGGGCCGTCGCCCTCGCCAACCAGGGCGAGACGGTCCTCGCCTGGGACCGGCGCACCGGACGGCCCCTCTCCCCGGCCATCGTCTGGCAGGACCGCAGGTCGGAGAAGCTCTGCACGGACCGCGCCGACGCCAGGGAGTGGGTGGCACGGCGGACGGGGCTGGTCCTCGACCCGTACTTCTCCGCCCCCAAGATGGCCTGGCTGCGCGAGAACCTGACCTGGGACGGGGTGGTCACCACCACCGACACCTGGCTGGTGCACCAGCTCACCGGTGCCTTCGTCACCGACGCGTCGACCGCCAGCCGCTCGCTGCTGCTCTCGATCGACGCCGTCGACTGGGACCCGGAGCTGACCGCGCTCTTCGGGCTCGACGGGGAGGAGCTGCCCCGTATCGTCGCGTGCGACGAGATCGTCGGTACGACGGACGCGTTCGGCGGGCAGCGGCTACCGCTGGCCGGGCTGATCGTCGACCAGCAGGCCGCCCTCTTCGCGGAGGGCTGCCTGACCCCCGGTACGGCCAAGTGCACCTACGGCACCGGCGCCTTCCTCCTCGCCCACACCGGCGACGCCGCGCTGCGTTCCGCCTCCGGCCTCACCTCGTCCGTCGCGTGGCGGGCCCGCGGCGAGACCCCGTACTGCGTGGACGGGCAGGTCTACACGGCCGCCTCAGCGGTGCGTTGGCTCCAGGACCTGGGCTTCGTCTCGTCCGCCGCCGATCTCGACCAGGTGGCGGCGGGCGACGCGGACGGCGTCCTGTGCGTACCGGCCCTCGCCGGGCTCGCCGCGCCCTGGTGGCGCCCCGACGCCACCGCCTCGCTCACCGGTATGACACTCTCGACCCGGCGGGAACACCTCGTCACCGCCGTGCTCCAGGGCATCGCCGCCCAGGTCGCCGAGGTGGCCGGGCTGGTCGCCGCCGACCTGGGCGCCCCGCTGACCCGGCTGCGCGCGGACGGCGGGCTCACCCGGTGCACCACACTGATGCAGGCACAGGCCGACCTCGCCCGGATGCCCGTCGACGTCTACTCGTCGCCGCACGCCACGGCGCTCGGCGCGGCGGCGATGGCGCGGCTGGCGGTCGAGCCCGGGCTGACCCTCGAACAGGCGGTACCGGAGTGGACGCCCGGCACCACCTACGAACCCCGCTGGTCCGAGGACCGGGCACAGGAGTTCCGCGCCCGCTGGCTGGCGGCGGTGGACGCGACTGTGCCGCCGGCCGCAGGAGGAACCGTATGACCGACCTCGACGACAACGACATCACCGACACCAACACCCACTCCGTTGACAACACCAACTCCGTTGGCAGCACCGACAGACCGCCGGCCGGAGCCCCCTACGACGTCGCCGTCATCGGCGCCGGCGTCGTGGGCTCCGCCATCGCCCGTGAACTGGCCGGACACGCGCTCTCCGTGGCGCTCCTCGACGCCCGCGACGATGTCGGGGACGGCACCAGCAAGGCCAACACCGCCATCCTGCACACGGGGTTCGACGCCAAGCCCGGCACTCTCGAATCCCGTCTGGTCCGGCGCGGCTACACGCTGCTGTCCGCGTACGCCGGGGCCACCGGCATCCCCGTCGAGCGCACGGGGGCGCTCCTCGTCGCCTGGACGCGGGAGGAGCTTGACGCGCTCCCCGGGCTGCGCGAGAAGGCCGTCGCCAACGGGTACGAGCAGTGCGAGCCCGTCACCGCCGAGGAGGTCTACCGCCAGGTCCCGGCGCTCGGTCCCGGAGCGCTGGGCGGCCTCACCGTCCCCGACGAGTCGATCATCTGTACGTGGACGACCACGCTGGCGCTGGCCACCGACGCCCAGGCGCGCGGCGCGCGGGTGCTCCTCGGCCACCGGGTGGAGTCCGTGCGGCACGACGAGCACGGCGAAGACGCCGGTACGGGCCCCACGACCACGCTGGTCACCTCGGGCGGCCCCGTCACCGCCCGCTGGGTGGTCAACGCGGCCGGTCTGGGCGCCGACGTCCTGGACGGTCTCTTCGGCCACCGGCGGTTCACCGTCACCCCGCGCCGCGGTGAACTCCTCGTCTACGACAAGCTGGCCCGGCCCCTCGCGGACCGTATCGTGCTGCCCGTGCCGAGCAAGGCCGGCAAGGGCGTCCTGATCAGCCCCACCATCTACGGCAACGTCATGCTCGGCCCCACCGCCGAGGACCTGACCGACCGCACCGACACCGGCACCTCCGAGTCCGGCTTCGCCTTCCTCCTCGACAAGGGAGCCCGGCTGATGCCCACGCTCCTCCAGGAGGAGGTGACCGCCTCGTACGCGGGGCTGCGCGCCGCCATCGACCACGGGGACTACCTGATCGAGCCCGACCCCGGGCAGCGCTACCTGCTGGTCGGCGGGATCCGCTCCACCGGCCTCACGGCGTCGCTCGCCATCGCGGAGCACGTACGGGGCGTCCTGGCCGGGGCCGGTCTGGCCCTGGAGCCGCGCGCCGACCTGCCGGAGCCGCCCGTGATGCCCAACCTGGGCGAGGCGTTCACCCGGCCGTACCAGGACACGGCGCTCATCGCGGAGGACGCCGCCTACGGACGCGTCGTCTGCTTCTGCGAGCGGGTGACCGAGGGCGAGATCAGGGACGCTTTCCTCTCCCCGCTGCCGCCCGCAGGACTCGACGGGCTGCGCCGCCGCACCCGCGTGATGAACGGACGCTGCCAGGGCTTCTACTGCGGGGCGCGGACGGAGGCCCTGCTCGCCGGGCGCGGCACGACCGCGCCGGGCGCCGGGTGCGGTACGCGGCAGCCGTGCCCGCAGGGCGGCCCGTCCCCGCAGGACGAGCCGGTACGGGACGAGCCGGTACGGGACGAGCCGACACAGTACGAGCCGACGCGGGACCGGTCGGCGCCGGACCAGGAGACCTCCACATGACCACGCCCACGCCCGATCCCGCTCCCGGCACCGGTGTGCCCACAGCCCCCCTCGCGGCCACGCAGGCCGCACCCGACGTGCTCACCCCCGACGTCGTGATCGTCGGCGCGGGCCCGGCCGGTCTCACCGCCGCCGCCGAACTCGCCCCGCACCTCCGCGGCGGCGTACTCGTCCTGGACCGCGAACCGTCGGCCGGCGGCATCCCCCGCCACAGCGACCACACCGGTTACGGCGTCCGCGACCTCAAGCGGTGCGTCACCGGCCCCGCGTACGCCCGTACGCTCGTCGGCCGCGCCCAGTTGGCCGGGGCGACGATCCGTACCGAGGCCACCGTCACCGGCTGGGCGGGGGACCGCTCGCTCGACGTGACCACGCCCCAGGGGCGGGTACGGGTCGACGCGCGCGCCGTCCTCCTCGCCACCGGCGCCCGGGAGCGGCCCCGCTCCGCGCGGCTCATCCCCGGCGACCGGCCCGCCGGCGTGTACACCACGGGGCAGCTCCAGAACCTCGTCCACCTGCACCACCGAGAGGTCGGGCGGCGCGCCGTCGTCGTCGGCGCGGAACTGGTGAGCTGGTCCGCCGTACTCACCCTGCGCGAGGCGGGATGCCGTACGGAGCTGATGACCACCGCGTACCCGACGCCCGACTCGTACGCCGCGTTCCACCTGCCGGGGCGGGCGCTGCTGGGGGTCCCGGTGGCGACCGGTACCCGGGTCACCCGGATCATCGGTCACGGCAGGCTGCGGGCCGTGGAGATCGAGGAGATCGCCACCGGCCTGCGCCGCACCGTCGCGTGCGACACCCTGATCCTCACCGGCGACTGGATCCCCGACCACGAACTCGCCCGCTCCGCCGGGCTCGACATCGACCCGGGGACGAAGGGGCCACTGGTGGACACCGCGCTGCGGACCAGCCGCTCCGGGGTGTTCGCCGCCGGGAACCTGCTGCACCCGGTCGACACGGCCGACATCGCCGCGCTGGACGGGCGCCACGCCGCGCGGCAGGTACGGCTCTGGCTGGACGGCCTCGTCCCGGCCGCCGTCACCGTGCCGATCGTCGCCGACGAGCCGTTCCGCTGGGTGGCACCCGGACTGCTGCGGGTCGGTGACCCGGCGCCGCCGCGTGGCCGCCTGCTGCTCTGGACGGACCGGCTGGTCCGGGCACCCCGGGTGACGGTCCGGCAGGGCTCCCGGGTCCTCAACCGGCGGATGGTGCCGTGGCCGGCGTCGCCGGGGCGGGTCTTCCGCGTGCCGTGGAATCTGCTGCGCGGTATCGACCCGAAGAACGGGCCCGTACGGATCGGACTGTGAATTCGGCTCCTGGATTTCCCTGAGAATTCGCTCATGCCTCCCGTGGCCGACCCACGGAATCTGCCGATTTCCCCGCTCGGGAAGCCCGCTCGGTATTTCTTCCGTCGAAGCCGGCGGCTCCGGCGTGCGAAGAAAAAGCGAGCAGACCGAGCGGAGGGAGAATCCCATGAGCCCGCGCAGGATCATCCCTCCTGAAGTCCGTGCCCGCGCGGCGCGGGAGGCTATTTGCTCAGCACGTTCGCGCCCACGATGAAGAACCCGAGCAGCATGTCCACCCCGCCGGCCCGGCAGGACGAGACCCACCCCCGCCCCGCGACCCGCGCCGCCCACAGCCCCCATCCGAACAGTGCGACGGTGTTGACGAACAGCGCGGCATCGATCGCGGCGTCCTCGCTCCACCAGCCCCCGTACGCGCCGAGCAGCACCGCCACCGTGGGTACCACGGCGGCCACCAGCGGCCACTCGGTCAGCACCGACCGCGCGGTGCCGGCGGTGACCGTGGTCTCCCCGGCCGTGCGGTGCGCGATCGCGTGCGCGTAACCGTGCGCCGCCGCCGAGGCGAGGGCCGCCAGCAGCACCCACACCGCGTCGTACCCGGGATCCGGCCGCCCGCTGTCGTGATCCAGGGCCGCCACCAGCACACTGGCGAGCACGGTCCCGTACACCCCGCCGAACAGCAGCCGTTGCAGGGGCTCCGCGCGGCGCCGGGGAGGGCGAGGGACGGAGGGACTGGACAAGGGGCCGCCTCTCGAAGGGGTGGGAACGGGGGCGGAACGGCGGGAGACGCGCGCCGTCACCCGCTCCGGGAGATGTAACAGCATCCGGCATCGGCCGCCGGTCAGGCGCTCCAGCGGGGCCGCGCCCGTGACCTCGCCGGACGGACGGACGGACGGGCGGCCCCGCCCAGGGCGTGCCGCGGGCCTCCAACTACCCCGCCCGCAGCAGGTATCCCACACCGCGCACCGTGTGCAGCAGCCGGGGCAGGCCGCCCGCCTCCGTCTTGCGGCGCAGGTACATCACGTACACGTCGAGCGTGTTGGAGGCCGGCTCGAAGCCGAGCCCCCACACGGCGCGCAGGATCGCCGGCCGGGGGAGCACCTGGCGCGGGTGGGAGACGAAGAGCTTCAGCAGCGCGTACTCGGTCCTGGTGAGGTCCAGCCGGCACCCGGCACGGGTGGCGTGCCGGGCACGCGCGTCGAGGGTGAGGTCCTCGTACAGGAGCCGCTCCGGGCCGGTGGCCCCGGCGGCCGTCGCCGCACCGCCGCCGTCACCCGCGCCGTACGCGCGCCGGCGCAGCAGCGCCCTGACCCGTGCGAGCAGTTCCTCCGGCGCGAACGGCTTCGTCAGACAGTCGTCGGCGCCGTTGTCGAGCCCGACGATACGGTCACCGACGGAGCCCCGCGCGGTGATCATCATGATGGGGACGGTGTCGCCGCTCGCGCGGATGCGCCGCGCCGTGGCCGGCCCGTCGAGGCCCGGCATGGCGACGTCGAGGAGGATCACGTCGTACGGCAGGTCCTGGGCGGCCCGGAGGGCGTCGAGGCCGTTCTCCGCGGTGCCGACGGCGTACCCCTCGTACGTCAGCGTCCGCTTCAGGGCGTCGCGCACCGCGCGCTCGTCGTCCACGACCAGGATCCGGGCGGTGGTGTGCATGCGCGCCAGCCTCGTCCGCGAGTCTGTGTGCGGGCTGGGCCCGGCGTAGGAGTGGGCTGGGAAGCCGGGCGCGCGCGGGGAGCCGGGGGTCCGTGCGCGGGGGAGCGGGTGGGCACGGGAAATGCGGCATAAAAAATACCCCGCTACCGAATTGACGGCCGGGGTGGGACTCTGGGTATATTGCTTGTTTCCGTGTCTCGTGCGCTCCAACTGGCCGAGACGGGAGATCAATTCATCAAGGATCAGCGTATCGGACAGGGGCTGCATTGTCAACCGAGGCATCTTCCGGGGAATTGCGGAACGAGCAGCAATTCGTCTCCCTCCTCTATGACCGGCTCGACGCTCTGAGGGAGCAGGCCGAATCGGCGATGGACGCGTCGGCCGGCCAGGTCAGCACCGTACGGCAGGCCAGGGTCGAGCGGGACGTCAGCGTCGCGGAGTACGCCGGCCGCATGTCCACCCTCAATGCCGTGGAGTCCGGGCTGTGCTTCGGCCGGATCGACCTCCACGACCGGACGTCCGAGGGCGCGGACCGGGGCGAGGGCGAGGACGCGGACCAGGGCGAGGACGCGGAGACCCCGGCCACCGTGACCCACCACATCGGACGCATCGGCATGCGCCGCGACGACGCCGAGCGGACCCCGCTGCTGATCGACTGGCGGGCCCCCGTGGCACGCCCCTTCTACCTCGCCACCGGTCACACCCCGATGGGGCTGCGCCGCCGGCGCCACATCACCACCCAGGGGCGCACGGTCACCGCGCTCCACGACGAGATCATGGATCTCAGCGACACCACCCGCACCGGATACGAGGACCCGGACGGCGACGCCGTCCTCCTCTCCGCGCTCAACTCCGCGCGTACGGGCCGGATGAGCGACATCGTCCAGACCATCCAGGCCGAGCAGGACCGCATCATCCGCGCCCCGCACCGCGGCGTCCTGGTGGTCGAGGGCGGCCCCGGCACGGGCAAGACGGCCGTCGCGCTGCACCGTGCCGCGTACCTCCTCTACGCCTACCGTGAGCAGCTCGCCCGCCGCGCCGTCCTGATCGTCGGCCCGAACCCGGCCTTCCTCGGCTACATCGGCGAGGTGCTGCCCTCGCTCGGCGAGACCGGTGTGCTGCTGGCCTCGACCGGCGAGCTGTTCCCCGGCGTGCACGCCACCGGTACGGACACCCCGGAGGCCGCCGAGGTGAAGGGCCGGGCCGCGATGGCGCGCGTCCTGGCCGAGGAGCTGCGGGACCGGCAGACCCTGCCGGACTCCGTCATGGAGATCCCGCACGAGGAGTACGGCACCCTGCCGCTGGACCGTGCCACGGTGTACGAGGCCAGGCAGCGCGCCCGCGACACCGGCCTGCCGCACAACCTGGCGCGGCCCACCTTCGCCTTCCGGATCATCGACGTGCTCACGGCCCAGCTCGCGGAGCGGATCGGCACCGACCCGCTCGGCGGCGACAACCTCCTCGACCCTACGGACGTCGCCCAGCTCGGCAAGGAGATCGCCACCAGCCGTGACGTCCAGGCCGCGATCGACACGCTCTGGCCGGGCCTCACCCCGCAGCGGTTCGTCGCGGACGTCCTCGCGGCGCCCGTACGGCTCGACTCGCGCGACGCCGCCGCCGTACGCCGCCCCGGCCCCCGGACCGGCGCCGACGCCCGGATCGACTGGACCCCCGCCGATGTGCCGCTGCTCGACGAGGCGGCGGAACTCCTCGGCGAGGACGACGCGGCGGCCCGCGCCGCCGCGGCGCTGGAGCGCCAGGAGCGCGTCGCCTACGCGCAGGGCGTGCTGGAGCTGTCGTACGGCTCCCGTACCCAGGAGTTCGAGGACCAGTCCGACGAGGACTCGGAGGTCCTGGCGGCGCACGACATCATCGACGCCGAGCGGTTCGCGGAGCGCCACGAGGAGACCGACACCCGCAGCGCCGCCGAGCGGGCCGCCGCCGACCGCACATGGGCCTTCGGCCACATCGTCGTGGACGAGGCGCAGGAACTCTCCGCGATGGCCTGGCGGTTGCTGATGCGCCGCTGTCCGAGCCGGTCGATGACCCTGGTCGGGGACCCGGCCCAGACGGGCGACGCGGCGGGCTGCGACTCCTGGGGCCAGATCCTGGAGCCGTACGTCCAGCAGCGCTGGGAGCTGACGAAGCTCGGCGTCAACTACCGTACGCCGGCCGAGATCATGGAGGTCGCGGCCGAGGTACGACGGCTGACGGACCCGCTCTTCGAGCCGCCGAGGTCCGTACGGTCGACGGGCACCGGCCCGGTCGTCCGCGCCGTGGACCGGGCCGAGCTGGCCCGTACGGCCGCGCGGCTGACGGCCGAGCGGCCGGGCGCGGAGCCCGGTGAGGGCCGGCTCGCGGTGATCGCCCCGACCGCTCTGCTGCCCGCCCTGGCGGCCGAACTCCCCGACGCCTCCTGGGGGGTCGCCCCCGACCTGACCCGGCCGGTGGTCCTCCTCGACCCGCGTCAGGCGAAGGGGCTGGAGTTCGACACGGTGATCGTCGTGGACCCGGAGGCCATCATGGACGGCTCACCGCGCGGCACGAACGACCTGTACGTGGCGCTGACGCGGTCGACGCAGCGGCTCGGGATCGTCAGGGACAGGGCGGTGCCTTCCCGGCTCAGGACGGCGTCGGCCGCACAGGAGCTGGACGGGCCGGCGGCGGCCGCACAGGAGCCGGACGGGCCGGCGTCGGGCTCACGGTAGGGCGGTGCCTCCCCGCCGCGAAGGCCGCCCGCCGACGTCCACCCCGCCGGCGGCCCCCGGCGGGCGGGCGCCCGCGACCGGGGCCGCCCGCCGCCGGGGGCTTCGCGCCGCTTACGAGCCGCAGCCGGTGCGCCCCGGTGCGGCCGGGCAGATCCGGGCGGCGAAGCCTCCGTTCGCGGGTACGCCGACCGTCAGGCGGGAACCGGCGGTCACCTCGCGGGTCTCCACGGCGAGCCCGCCACCGGGGGCGTCGGTGTAGAGGTCGACGAGCCACGTCCCCGGGCCCAGGAAGCGCAGCGGCTCGTCCAGGGCGCGCGCCGTGCCGGAGGTGATCGCGCCCAGGAACCACTCGCCGTCCGACTCGCGGGCCAGTACGGCCCGGTCCCCGGGGGCGCCGTCGACCAGCCGGGTGTCGTCCCAGACGGTGGGGACGCCGCGCAGGAAGCGCCGGGCGAGGGGCTTCTCCTCGTACGACTCGACGCTGTCGGCGAGGTGCTGCACCCCGGACTCGTACACCACCGACAGCGCCAGTTCGGCGGCGTCACTGGTGGGGCGTACCCCGGTGAAGGTGACCGGGGTGAAGTCCATCGGGCCGATGAGGTTCCGGGTGAACGGCAGGGTCGTGTAGTGCGCGGCGGGGAAGGGCTGGCGGCCTGGCTTGGGCCGGGTGCCCTCGGCGCCCCGGACGGCCTCGACGCTCATCAGCTGGGGCCAGGTCCGCTGCTGGCCGCGCGGGACGGTCCCGCCGTGGAAGTTGAGCATCAGCCGGTTCTCCGCCGTCGCCCGGTAGACCGCGTCGTACCAGCGCATGCGGTCCTGGCCGTCGGACTCCATGAAGTCGATCTTCAGGCCGACGACTCCCCAGGACTTCCAGAGCGGGAGCAGCCGGTCGAGTTCGCTCTTCGCGTCGATGGTCTGCCAGCGCGCCCACAGCCAGATGCCGACGCCCTTCTCCTCGGCGTAGGCGGTCAGTTCGGGCATCCAGTCGTTGCTCCAGCCCGAGTCGACCAGCACGTACTCCCAGCCCTCGCGGGCCGCGAAGTCCACGAACTTCTTCTGCTTGTCGAGGCTGGCCGGGCTGGAGCCGTCGGACCACCAGGACCAGGCGGCCCTGCCGGGCTTGATCCACGAGGTGTCGGCGACCTTCGAGGGTGCGGCGAGGTCCGTGGTCAGATCGCTCTCGGTGACGGTGGCGAGGTCACCGATGACCATGGTGCGCCACGGGGTGGCGAAGGGGGCCTCGCTCACCTCCGCCGGATCGGGGAGGGTGAGCCGGAAGCGGTCCTGCCCGGCGCCGAGGGTCAGCCGGGATCCGCCGTAGGAACGGTCGAGCCCGGCCTCACCGATCAGCAGCCAGCTGCTCTCCACCCGGAACAGCGACGGGTAACCGTAGTCGCCGGTCTTCGCCGCCGCGACCGTGGTGTGCCGGTGGACCGACTCGTAGTCCTGGCGCCCGTTGTCGTACGGCAGCAGATACGCGTCGGCGGTGCCGGGTACGGCGTACTCCGAGGCCTCGCCGAGCACGGTGACCGTGCCGCTGCCGGGCAGGGCGTAGCGGTAGGCCACCCCGTCGGGGGAGATCCGCAGGGTGACCCGGAGTTCGCGGCCCCGCTTGCTGAAGGTGAAGACGGACTCGGCCGCGTCCGCGGTGTGCCGGGTACGGCTGCCGGTGGTCGTCGTGTACGTCTCGTGGACCCGCCGGTCGCGCCGGCCCTCGTAGCGCAGACCGCCCGTGAAGTCGGTCTCCGCCGTGCGGATGCCCAGCGCCGAGGGGCGCAGGACGGTCGTACGGCCGTGCCGTGCCGTCAGCGTCAGCCCGCCGGAGGTGGTGAGTGCCAGGTCCGCCCCGACCTGGTCCCGGCCGCCGCCGGGCGCCTCAAGACGCCAGGAACGGGCCTGTTCCGCCGCGCCGTCGCGCCCCTGCGAGGCGGCCCCGGGGGACGCCGGGACGAGTAACGCGGCCACACAGGCCGCCCCCGTCAAGGCTCTCGTGACAGTGGATCGTACGAAGCGCATCGTGCCTCCTGTGAAGTCGGCTCGCCATGTCGTGCGCCAAGTCATCGGATATATCAGGGATGTTGACGCCAGATTGACGCTTTCCTGCGCTGCTGTCCAGTCAAAGCATCGGATCAATCTGCATGTGGCCCGATGACAACGACGGCCGCCCCGGCCCCCGGGGCGGCCGTCTCCGTACTCAGACGAGCTGGTAGCCGCGCATGTTCGTCAGCAGCAGGTGGCAGTCCCGCAGCGAGTCCGACGTGTCCCCGAGCGAGCGGTAGATGCCCCACTTCGGCCGGACCCGGTCGGCGAGGAAGGTGTCGACGCCGGTCTTCCGCGCGTCGATCAGCGTGCTGCCGTTCTTGCGGAGGATCCACCGTACGGTCCCGCTCGTACCGTTGCCGATCTTGAGCTGGAAGTCCACGTCGACCCACGCGTTGTGCAGGGGCGACAGGGCGGTGCGGCCGACGAGGATGTCCTGCTCGAAGATCTTCAGCTCGATGGTCTGTGCGCCGTCGACCCGGCGCAGCGACTGCACGATGATCGGGGAGGTCCCGGTGCCGGGCTGCTTCATCTGCATGATGTGGGTGAAGCTGGTGGTCGCCCGCAGCGTGCTCGGGATGTACATCGAGTACGTCACCCGCCAGCTCTCGCCCTGCTGCCACCTGAGGTACGAGCCGCCGGCCGGGGCGCGCATACCGGTGACCTCGTGGCGCTGCCGGTCGGTGGAGGTGTCCCGGTCGGCCAGGTGCATGGCGAAGCGGTAGTTGTCGCCCTCGGTGAAGATGTGCGGAGATGCGGAGGTGTGGGAGTCCGCCCGGTCGTCCTCGATCGTCTCGAAGGCGGCCAGCCCGTCGTTACGCGCCGAGGGCGCCCAGCGCTGCTGCCAGGAGGCGGCCGCGGCCGGGCCCGCGAGCTGCGGCAGCCCCGTGGCGACGGCGCCGCCGAGCGCCGCGCCCAGCAGGGTGCGCCGGTTCGGCCACGGTAAGGAGCCGGTGCCAGGAACGGGGCGGGGGAAGTCGGTCATCGCGATTCACCTTGTCCTGTTGTCGTCGGCCGGCCGCGGCCGAGGCGCCGCCGGACGGTGTGGAGGTCGCGCGGGGTGACGCCGTGGGCCCGTGGGCGTCGAGGCGGGCGTGCACGGGCCCCGAAAGCCGGGCGGGTCGATCCGGCCGGACGGGGTGGCCTCGGAGGTCCCCACGGTGCGCTGTGCGGGCCATGTCATGTATATGAATGGCGTTCAGGTGTGCATCCCTGGGGGAGAGTGCCACGGGCCCGCGAAGCAGGGAAGAGGTCTCCGGCAAGATTTTCGCGGCGGAGATCATCCGGGCGGTCCGGAGCATCCGGGCGCGGAGGAGGCCGTGGGCGTGGCCCGGAACCCGGCCGTGAGCGCGCCATGGCCCCGCCGGCGAGCGGATCCGGCGGGGCCACGTCCTCCTGATGGTACGTCAGTTCAGCAGGTCAGTTCCGCACGTCAGACCGGCCGCAGCCAGACCGTGGCGAGCGGCGGCAGGGTGAGCTGGACGGACACCGGCCTGTGGTGCGCGGCCACCGACTCCGGCTTCAGCGGCTCCGGGTTGAGGATGTCACCGCCGCCGTACCGGGCCGCGTCCGTGTTCAGTACCTCGGTCCAGGCCGTGAACTCCTCGGGGACGCCCAGCCGGTACTGATGGCGGACCACCGGCGAGAAGTGTGAGACCGCCAGCAGCGGCGCGCCCTCGGCGTCGAAGCGCAGGAAGGCGAAGACGTTGTCCTCGCCCGCGTCGCCGTCCACCCAGGCGAAGCCCTCGGGTACGGTGTCCCGCTGCCAGAGCGCGGGCGTCGCGCCGTACACCCTGTTGAGGTCGCGGACCAGGTCGCGCACGCCCCGGTGGTCGGCCTCGGCCCCGTACGACGGGTCCAGCAGCCACCAGTCCGGGCCGTGGCCCTCCTGCCACTCCGCGCCCTGGGCGAACTCCTGCCCCATGAAGAGGAGTTGCTTGCCCGGGTGGGCCCACATGAAGCCGAGGTACGCGCGCTCGTTCGCCCGCTGCTGCCACCAGTCGCCGGGCATCTTGGCGACCAGCGCGCCCTTGCCGTGCACGACCTCGTCGTGCGAGATCGGCAGGACGTAGTTCTCGCTGTACGCGTACACCATGGAGAAGGTCATCTCCCCGTGGTGGTACTTGCGGTGGACCGGTTCCTTGGAGACGTAGTCCAGCGAGTCGTGCATCCACCCCATGTTCCACTTCAGCCCGAAGCCCAGCCCGCCGAGTCCGTCGGGGCCCACCTGGTGGGTGGCGCGGGTGACGCCGTTCCAGGCCGTGGACTCCTCGGCGATCGTCACGACGCCGGGACAGCGGCGGTAGACCGTCGCGTTCATCTCCTGGAGGAACGCCACCGCGTCCAGGTTCTCCCGCCCGCCGTGCTCGTTCGGTGACCACTGGCCCGGCTCGCGCGAGTAGTCGAGGTAGAGCATCGAGGCGACCGCGTCCACCCGCAGCCCGTCGATGTGGAACTCCTCGCACCAGTACACCGCGTTGGCGACCAGGAAGTTCCGGACCTCCGTACGCCCGTAGTCGAACTCCAGGGTTCCCCAGTCAGGGTGCTCGGCCCGCTGCGGGTCCGCGTGCTCGTACAAGGGCCGGCCGTCGAAGCGGGCCAGCGCCCAGTCGTCCTTCGGGAAGTGCGCGGGCACCCAGTCGACGAGCACCCCGATGTCCGCCCGGTGCAGGGCGTCCACCAGGAACCGGAAGTCGTCGGGCGTCCCCATGCGGGACGTCGGCGCGTAGAACCCGGTGACCTGATACCCCCACGAACCGCCGAACGGATGCTCGGCGACCGGCATCAGCTCGACATGCGTGAAGCCCAGATCCTTCACGTACGCGGGGAGTTGCGCGGCCAGTTGGCGGTACGTCAGGCCGGGGCGCCAGGAGGCGAGATGAACCTCGTAGACGGAGAACGGCGCCTCGTGCACCGGGCGTTCCCCGCGGCGCGCCAGCCACGTCTCGTCGCGCCACACATGGTGGGACTCGGTGACGATCGAGGCCGTCGCGGGCGGCACCTCCGTACGCCGGGCCATGGGGTCGGCGCGCAGGGTGTGCGAGCCGTCGGGGCGGGCGATGTCGAACTTGTAGAGCGCGCCCTCCCCGATCCCCGGCACGAACAGCTCCCACACCCCCGAGGAGCCGAGCGACCGCATCGGCAGACTCGTACCGTCCCAGTAGTTGAAGTCACCGGCGATCCGCACCCCGCGCGCGTTCGGCGCCCAGAGCGTGAACCGGGTCCCGGTCACCCCCTCGTGGGTCATCGGCCGGGCGCCGAGCGCCTTCCACAGCTCCTCGTGGCGGCCCTCGCCGATCAGATGCAGATCGAGCTCCCCGAGCGAGGGCAGGAACCGGTACGGGTCCCCCACCTCCAGCTCGTCCGGCTCGGCGGCGGGGTCACCGGCGTCGCTGTAGCGGACGAGCAGGGTGTACGCGGGCACCGTGCGCAGCGGCAGGACACCGGAGAAGAAGCCGTCGCCGTCGTCGGTCAGCTCCGCCCGCAGGTTCTCGGCGCGTACGGTGACGGCCCGCGCGTACGGCCGCAGCACCCGGATGGCCACACCGTCCGGCACGGGGTGCGCCCCCAGCAGCCCGTGCGGATCGTGGTGGGTCCCGCTGAGCAGCCGGTCCCGGTCGCCCGCGTCCAGCGGCGGCGCGACGCGCCCCCGGGACGCCGGCGCGGCAGGGTCCCCGGCGGTGACGGGTGCCGTCGCGGGGGCGGGGATCGGGAGCGTGGCGGCGGGCTGCGCGGTCTTCGGCGCGGTCTTCGGCTTCGCCTTGGGCTTCGTCTTCGCCGTGGACTTCGACGTGGCCTTGGGCTTGGGCTTGGGCTTGGGAGCCCGGTCGGACGAACGGTCGGACGGCGTGCGGGCGGTCACGGGGGCTGCCTCCTCTAAGGGGCTGTGAAGGGGCTTCGTCGTAGAGCAGGGGAGGGGGAGGAAAGGAGGGAGGGGGAGGAAAGGAGGGAGAGGGGGAGAGGGGGGAAGGAGGAAAGGGGGAGCCGGCGGCGGCGCCGGTCAGGCGCCCGCGGCCAGCCGGCGGATCGCCGCCATCGGGACCGGGAGCCAGTCGGGGCGGTGCCTCGCCTCGTACAGGACCTCGTACACCGCCTTGTCCGTCTCGTACGCGCGCAGCAGCTCAGGCTCCGCGCGCGGATCGGTGCCCGCTTCCGCGTACCCCTCGCAGTACGCGGCACGGCAGCGCGCCGCCCAGTCGGGGCGCCACGGCTCGTGGGAGCGTGCCGCGTAGTCGAACGACCTGAGCATGCCCGCGACATCGCGGACCGGTGGCTGCGGACGGCGTCGTTCCGCGAGCGGCCTCGCCGGTTCGCCCTCGAAGTCGATGACCGACCAGCGGCCGTCCGGTGTCCGCAGGGTCTGGCCGAGATGGAGATCACCGTGCACCCGCTGCGCGGGCCTGCCCCGCCCCGCCTCGTCGAGTGCGGCGAGCGCGTCGAACGCCGCGCGCAGCCCGGGGACGTACGGCAGCAGCGCCGGTACCGCGCGCGCCGCCACCTCCAGGCGTTCGGTCATCCCCTCGGCGAGGTGCGCGGTCTGCCGACGGCCCAGTGTCACGGTCGGCAGGGCGGCGGCGAGCGCGGTGTGCACCTCGGCGGTGGCCCGGCCCAGCGCCCGCGCCTCCGAAAGGAACTCCCGGTCGCCGGTGAGCGCGGCCAGTGCCAGGCGCCAGCCGTCCCGGGAGTCGCGCAGATAGGGCTGGAGCACACCGAGGGTCAGGGCCTCCCCGCTGCCCGGCAGTCCGCCGCCGGACGGGTCGGCCGCCTCGATCCAGCCGACCGGCGCGGGGACGCGCTCGCACCCCTCGGCGGCCAGGGCGAGCGGCAGTTCCAGATCAGGGTGGGCGCCGGGGTAGACCCGGCGCAGGATCTTCAGGATGTACGCGTCCGAGCCGCCGGCCCCGGCCCCGTACACCAGGGACGAGTTCGACTGCTCGGCATCGAGCAGGCGGCCGGTGAGTCCGGCCGGCACGGTCGCCGCGCGGCAGAACCGCAGCGGCCCCCGGGTATCGGTCGCGCGCAGCCGCTCCAGCAGCAGATCGGCGACGCGCGGGTCGTGCAGGCCCTCGTAGACGGTACGGCCGGCCAGCGGCCCCTGGTCCACCCGGCCGATCGCCGCGCCGGCCAGCGACGCGGGCAGGGTGTGGCGTACGCCGAGGAGGAGCTGGTAGCAGTCCTGGTAGCGGCCGTTGGCGGGGGCCGGGTCGGCGGCGCCGTGCTGTTCCACCCGTACGAGCAGATGGAGCAGGCCGGGCCCGGCGGCGCTCTGCGCCTGCAGTTCCGTGACGGCGACCGGCACGAAGCCGGTGACGGGGCTGCCCTTGCCCGCGAACCAGCGCTGACGGGGCAGCCACGCGTGGAGCAGTGGCGCGAGGGAGCCGACCAGGGTCCGGGCCTCGGTGTCGGAGAGAGCGGGGGCGGGGGGCTGCGCGGGGGACAGAGCACTCCTGAGTCGCGGGACACCGTGGTCAGGACCGGCGTCCTGGGCCGGGGGCACGACGGGGTCCTGTGGAGGGTGGCTTCTGTCGGCGAGACCCGGAACAAACCGGGTGGATGCAGCCTTCGACATGGCATCGCGTCCTTTCCCCGGGCACACCACAGGATGCGCAGAGTGTCCCGGATTGCGGCAACGGCTGTCCGGCTGTGCGGGACGTGTCGGGTGAGGATGATCCGTACGGATCGATTCCGTACGAACTCAATACGAATTTGATCGAATCGATCGAACTGGATGTGGAGGAGAGTGCCCCGTGCGGGGCGGTGGAAACCGCCCCGCACCGCGACACGGGTCAACACCGTGTCACGAGGGCTCCCCTGACGGGAGAGGCGCGCGGCTCACGCCGGGGGCGCGGTGGCGGCGGTGTCCTTGCGCAGTCTGAACCAGTAGAAGCCGTGTCCCGCCAGCGTCAGCAGGTAGGGCCACTCCCCGATCGCCGGGAACCGCACCCCGCCGATCAGCTCCACCGGATGCCGGCCGCTGAACGTCCGCAGGTCCAGCTCCGTCGGCTGCGCGAAGCGCGAGAAGTTGTGCACGCACAGCACCAGGTCGTCGCCCTCGCCCTCCTGGGAGGGCGCCTCGCGCAGGAACGCCAGCACCGCCGGGTTGGACGACGGCAGCTCCGTGTACGAGCCGAGCCCGAAGGCCGGGTTCTGCTTCCGGATCTCGATCATCCGCCGCGTCCAGTGCAGCAGCGAGGACGGCGACGCCATCGCCGCCTCCACGTTGGTGACCTGGTAGCCGTAGACCGGGTCCATGATCGTCGGCAGATAGAGCCGCCCGGGGTCGCTGGACGAGAAGCCCGCGTTCCGGTCGGGCGTCCACTGCATCGGCGTCCGTACGGCGTCCCGGTCGCCCAGCCAGATGTTGTCGCCCATCCCGATCTCGTCCCCGTAGTAGAGGATCGGGGAGCCGGGCAGCGACAGCAGCAGCGCCGTGAACAGCTCGATCTGGTTGCGGTCGTTGTCGAGCAGTGGGGCGAGGCGGCGCCGGATGCCGATGTTGGCGCGCATCCGGGGATCCTTGGCGTACTCCGCGTACATGTAGTCGCGCTCTTCGTCCGTGACCATTTCGAGGGTCAGCTCGTCATGGTTGCGCAGGAAGATGCCCCACTGGCAGCCGGTCGGGATCGACGGGGTCTTCGCGAGGATTTCCGAGACCGGGTAGCGCGACTCGCGCCGTACGGCCATGAAGATCCTCGGCATCACGGGGAAGTGGAACGCCATGTGGCATTCGTCGCCCCCCTTCGCGTAGTCGCCGAAGTAGTCGACGACGTCCTCCGGCCACTGGTTGGCCTCGGCGAGGATCACGGTGTCGGGGTAGTTCGCGTCGATCTCAGCCCGGACCCGCTTCAGGAACTGGTGGGTGGCCGGCAGGTTCTCGCAGTTGGTGTTCTCCTGCTGGTACAGGTACGGCACGGCGTCCAGCCGGAAGCCGTCGATGCCCAGGTCCAGCCAGAAGCGCAGCGCGGAGACGATCTCCTCCTGCACCTTCGGGTTCTCGTAGTTGAGATCGGGCTGGTGGGAGAAGAACCGGTGCCAGTAGTACTGCTTGCGCACCGGGTCGAAGGTCCAGTTCGACGTCTCCGTGTCGACGAAGATGATCCGCGCGTCCTGGAACGCCTTGTCGTCGTCGGCCCAGACGTAGTAGTCGCCGTACGGCCCTTCGGGGTCCTTGCGGGACTCCTGGAACCAGTCGTGCTGATCGCTCGTGTGGTTCATGACGACGTCGATGATCACGCGCATGCCGCGCTGGTGCGCGGCGTCGACGAACTCCACGAAGTCGGCGAGGTCGCCGAACTCGGGGAGCACCGCCGTGTAGTCGGAGACGTCGTAGCCGCCGTCGCGCAGCGGCGACTTGAAGAACGGCGGCAGCCAGAGGCAGTCGACCCCGAGCCATTGCAGATAGTCCAGCTTGGCGGTGATGCCCTTGAGGTCACCGATGCCGTCGCCGTTGCTGTCCTGGAACGAACGCACCAGGACCTCGTAGAAGACGGCGCGCTTGAACCAGTCGGGATCGCGGTCCTTGGCCGGGGTGTCCTCGAACGTGTCGTGGACCGGCTCGTTGACGATCATGATGTGGGTGACCCTCCGATCGGCGGGGACGGTCGCAGCACCACGATGTGCGCGGGCCTGACGCCCGGCTCAAGGCGCACATAGGTGGAGCTGCCCCAGTGATAGGTCTCGCCGGTGAGCTCGTCGCGCACCGGAACGGTCTCGTGCCCCTCCATCGATGTGGGGCCGAGCCGTTCCATGTCCAACGAGACCGTCGCCTCCTGGGTGTGGTGAGGGTCGAGGTTGACGACCACCAGAACGATGTCCGTGCCCGCCCTCTTGCTGTACGCGATGACCGCGTCGTTGTCCGCGTGGTGGAAGTGGATGTCGCGGAGCTGCTGCAGGGCGGGGTGGCGTCGTCTGATCCGGTTGAGCGCCGTGATCAGGGGCGCGATCGTACGGCCCTCACGTTCGGCCGCCTCCCAGTCCCGGGGTCTGAGCTGGTATTTCTCCGAGTCGAGGTACTCCTCGCCGCCTGGTGCCGCCGGGGTGTTCTCGCAGAGTTCGTATCCCGCGTACACCCCCCAGGAGGGCGCCATCGTCGCCGCGAGCACCGCCCGCGCCTCGAAGGCGGGCCGGCCGCCGTCCTGGAGAAAGGCGTGCAGGATGTCGGGGGTGTTGACGAAGAAGTTGGGCCGCATGGACCAGGCCGACTCACCCGACAGCTCCGTCAGGTAGTCGGTCAGTTCCTGCTTGCTGTTGCGCCACGTGAAGTACGTGTACGACTGCTGGAAGCCGACCGCGCCGAGCGTCCGCATCATGGCGGGCCGGGTGAACGCCTCGGCCAGGAAGACGACGTCCGGATCCGTCCGGTTGATGTTCGCGATGACCTTCTCCCAGAAGAGCACCGGCTTGGTGTGCGGATTGTCGACGCGGAAGATCCGTACACCGTGCGCCATCCAGTGCCGCAGCACGCGGGTGGTCTCCCGGACCAGTCCGCGCAGATCGGTGTCGAAGGCGATCGGATAGATGTCCTGGTACTTCTTCGGCGGGTTCTCCGCGTACGCGACGGAGCCGTCCGCGCGGTGGTGGAACCACTCCGGGTGCCTCTCGACCCACGGGTGGTCCGGCGAGCACTGGAGCGCGAAGTCGAGCGCGATCTCCATCCGCAGGGTGCGGGCCGTCTCCACGAAGTGGTCGAAGTCCTCGATCGTGCCCAGGTCAGGGTGGATCTCGTCGTGGCCGCCCTCGGCCGAGCCGATCGCCCAGGGCACCCCGACGTCCTCGGGCCCTGGTGTGAGGCTGTTGTTGGGGCCCTTGCGGAACGTGGTGCCGATGGGGTGGATCGGCGGCAGGTAGACGACGTCGAACCCCATCGCGGCCACGGCGGGCAGCCGTTCGGCCGCCGTCCTGAAGGTGCCGCTCACCGGCGGCTCGCCCTTCCTCACGACGGCGCCCTCGGAGCGCGGGAAGAGTTCGTACCACGATCCGTACAGCGCACGCCGGCGCTCGACGAGCAGCGGGACCGGACGCGAGGAACTGACCAGTTCACGCAGCGGATGGCGGTCGAGGGCGGCGGTGGCCTCGGGGGCGAGCGCGGCGGCCAGCCGGGCGGCGGCGGGCAGCGCGGTGTCCCGCAGGGTGTCGGCGGCGGCGAGCACGGCCTCCCGGCCGTCGCGCTTGGGCACACCGGCGGCGGCGCGTTCGTACACCTCGGCGCCCTCCGCGAGGACGAGGGCGATGTCGTTCTCGTCGGTGCCGGCCGGGACCTTGATGCCCGCGGCGTGGCGCCAGGTCGCGACGGGGTCGCTCCACGCCTCGACGGTATACGTCCACCGGCCTTCCTCGGTGGGGGTGACCTCCGCCCCCCAGCGGTCGGTGCCGGGGGCGAGTTCACACATCGGGGTCCACGGGCCGGGGCGTCCGCCCGGGTCCACGAGGACGACATTGGCGGCGACGGCGTCATGGCCTTCACGGAAGACGGTCGCGGTGACCTGGAAGGACTCACCGACCACCGCCTTCGCGGGGCGTCTTCCGCAGTCGACGAGAGGGCGTACGTCCAGGACGGGAATGCGTCCGATCAGCGGTTTCACGGGATCACCTGAGGGCTGTGCGGGCTTGACAGGCAGGGCGGGTGAAGCGGGTGGAGCTGCGCAGTGCCGTGGAGAGGAAAGGTTTACGCGTTTTTTGTGGTTTTAGTGCTCTTTGTAGCTGCTCTGTGGGCGACTGCGAGGCTGCGAGCATGGCCGCTCCTGTCCGCGTTCACTCGAATAGCGCTGGAAATCGGGACGAGACGCGCTCGTGTGCGGTAGGTACCGCTGGAGCCTTCCCACCGGTTTCGGGGCGGTAATCCAGCGGTGTGTTAACTCCTCCTACTCCGGCCGGGTCCGGTCATGCGTGGAGCGAGGGGGTGGGTTTCGGCCGATACGGGCGGTGGCGCGTGTCGCGACCAGGGCCGCGTCGGTGTCCCCGCGCGACGTCGCCACCACGTCCCCGATATCACCGACGGAACAACGGGGGAAACCACCGGGGAGGGAGCGAATGGAGTGCATTCACCGTCATGAGTGCGCCGTGGCCCCGCCCGTCGGGGTAGGGCTACCTTCGAGAAGAGGCGGGCGCACCGTGACGGTGTGTCCGCTCCGGCTCTTCTGCTGTCGGCTGTCCGCCCCCCCCGGTTGCGAAGGTGGAACACGTGAAGGCAATCCGTCGGTTCACCGTCCGCCCCGTCCTGCCCGAACCACTCCAACCGCTCAGCGACCTCGCCCGCAATCTGCGCTGGTCCTGGCATACCGAGACCCGCGAACTCTTCGAGGCCGTCGACCCCGCCGGATGGCGCGCCTCGGGAGCCGACCCGGTACGGCTGCTGGGCGGCGTCTCCGCGACGCGCCTCGGAGAGCTGGCGGCCGACCGCGCCTTCCTCGACCGGCTCGGCGCCGCCGCCGCCGACCTCGACACCTATCTGCGCGGTGCCCGGTGGTACCAGGAGCGCGACGGTGACACCGGCGGCGCGGGCGCGGAGGGGGGCGTGAGCGGGGGCGTGGAGCTGCCCGCCGCCATTGGCTACTTCTCGCCGGAGTTCGGGGTCACGGCCGCCCTGCCCCAGTACTCCGGCGGCCTCGGCATCCTCGCCGGAGACCATCTCAAGGCCGCCAGCGACCTCGGCGTCCCCCTCATCGGCGTCGGCCTGCTCTACCGGCACGGCTACTTCCGCCAGTCGCTGTCGCGCGACGGCTGGCAGCAGGAGCAGTACCCGGTCCTCGACCCCAACGAGCTGCCGCTGACCCTGCTGCGCGAACCGGACGGCACCGCCGCCCGGGTCAGCCTCGCCCTGCCGGGCCACCGCACACTGCGCGCCTGCGTCTGGCAGGCCCATGTCGGACGCGTACCGCTGCTGCTGCTCGACTCGGACGTCGAGGAGAACGGCCCCGGCGAACGCGAGGTCACCGACCGGCTCTACGGCGGCGGCAGCGAACACCGGCTTCTCCAGGAGATGCTGCTCGGCATCGGCGGCGTCCGCGCGCTCCGTACGTACTGCCGGCTCACCGGCCACCCCGCGCCCGAGGTGTTCCACACCAACGAGGGGCACGCGGGCTTCCTCGGCCTGGAGCGCATCCGCGAACTCGTCAGCACACCGGCCGACGCCCTCCGAGGTACGGAGTCCGGTACGGCGATGGGGTTCGAGGCCGCGCTGGAGGCGGTACGCGCCGGGACCGTCTTCACCACGCACACCCCCGTCCCGGCCGGCATCGACCGCTTCGAACGCGACCTGGTCGCCCGGCACTTCGGCGACGACGGCGAACTGCCCGGCGTGCCCGTCGAACGGGTCCTCGGCCTCGGCGCGGAGAGCTACCCCGGCGGCGAGACCAACCTGTTCAACATGGCGGTCATGGGGCTGCGGCTCGCCCAGCGCGCCAACGGTGTCTCCACCCTGCACGGCGCCGTCAGCCGGAAGATGTTCGCCGGGCTCTGGCCGGGCTTCGACCCGGCGGAGGTGCCCATCGGCTCCGTGACCAACGGGGTGCACGCACCGACCTGGACCGCGCCCGAGATGGCTCGCCTCGGCGCCCGGCGGAACCCGGGCGGCCGACCGGACCCCGTCGGCCTTCCCGACTTCACCGCGACCCCCGCCGCCGCGCTCTGGGACGTACGGCGCGCGCTGCGCGCCCAGCTCGTGACCGAGGTGCGCGGGCGGCTGCACGCCTCCTGGCGGCTGCGCGGCGCCGAGGACGCCGAACTGGGCTGGATCGACGGCGTTCTCGACCCGGACGTCCTGACCATCGGCTTCGCCCGCCGCGTCCCCTCGTACAAGCGCCTCACCCTGATGCTGCGCGACCGGGACCGGCTCACGGAGCTGCTGCTCCACCCCGAGCGGCCGATCCAGATCGTCGTCGCGGGCAAGGCGCACCCGGCGGACGACGGCGGGAAGCGGCTGGTGCGGGAGCTGGTGCGGTTCTCCGACGACCCGCGCGTACGCCACCGCATCGTCTTCCTGCCCGACTACGGCATGGGCATGGCGCAGAAGCTCTACCCCGGCTGCGACGTCTGGCTGAACAACCCGCTGCGCCCGCTGGAGGCGTGCGGCACCAGCGGGATGAAGGCCGCGCTCAACGGCTGTCTCAACCTGTCGGTCCTGGACGGCTGGTGGGACGAGTGGTTCGAGCCCGACTTCGGCTGGGCGATCCCCACCGCCGACACCGGGACCGCCGACGAGAACCGCAGGGACGACCTGGAGGCGAACGCCCTCTACGAACTCATCGAGGACCGCGTCGCGCCGCGCTTCTACGACCGGGGGACGGACGGACTGCCCGACCGCTGGATCGAGATGGTCCGGCGCACCCTGGTCACCCTGGGGCCGAAGGTGCTCGCGGGGCGGATGGTGCGCGAGTACGTGGAGCGGCTCTATGCCCCGGCCGCCCGTGCGCACCGCTCGCTCGACCCCGGCCGGGCGGCGGAGCTGGCCGCCTGGAAGTACCGGACGCGCACGCTCTGGCCGTACGTCTCCGTCGACCACGTGGAGGCGGTGGCGGCCACCGGCGCCGGTGGCAGCACGGAGCTGGGCTCCACGCTCACCCTGCGGGTGTGCGTCGGCCTCGGCGAACTCCGGCCCGACGACGTCGAGGTGCAGGCCGTCGCGGGCCGGGTCGGCCCGGACGACGCGCTCGTGGACGCGCGGGCCTTCCCGCTCAAACCGGCGGGCGGCCCCGACCTGGAGGGCCGCTGGGTGTACGAGGGCCCGCTCGCCCTGGACCGTACGGGCCCCTACGGCTACACCGTCCGCGTCCTGCCCGCCCACCCGCTGCTCGCCACCAGTGCCGACCTGGGGCTGGTGGCGCTGCCGACGGAGGCGACCGGGGAGGGTGCGGGCGTCCTGATGCGCTGAGCGCCGTCACCGGACGGCGGCCCGTCGACGCCGCCGTCCGGTGCCGGAGATCGGTCCGTAGGGGGATTGGTCCGTACGGGGATCGGTCCGGACGGGGATTGGTCCTACGGGGATCGGTCCGGACGGGGATTGGTCCGTACGGGGATCGGTCCGTGCGGGGATTGGTCCGTGCGGAGATCGGTCCGTGCGGGGATTGGTCCAGATCTTGACGTGTCCATGTGGTGGTTCTAGGTTCCACGGTCAGCCCCCGGTTCACAGACCCACCCCACGTTCATGTGGGTGATCGGAACGGGGGAGCGCAGAAGCATTCCTCGCCGACCGGAAGGCACCCCCACATGCGCCCCGGATCCATCGCCCGCGTCCTCGGACTCTCCGCCGCACTCGCCGCGCTCACCGCCGCGGCCCTCGCGGCACCGGCCTCCGCGGAGCAGGCCCCCGACGCCACCGTGCCGCACACCGCCCCCGTCGCCGCCGCGCCCGCGGACTTCACCCACCCCGGCGTGAACCTCGGCACCGCCCAACTCGACTTCGTACGCGGGAAGGTGCAGGCCGGGGCGCAGCCCTGGAAGAGCGCGTACGACACGATGGCGGCGAGCAGGTACGCCTCCCTCTCCCGCACCGCCAAGCCCCGCGCGGTCGTCGAGTGCGGCCCGTACTCCAACCCCAACAACGGCTGCACGGACGAGCGCGAGGACGCGATCGCCGCCTACACCGACGCCCTCGCCTGGTACATCACCCGTGACGACCGCTACGCGCAGAAGGCGATCCAGCTCATGGACGCCTGGTCCGCCACGCTCCAGGACCACACCAACAGCAACGCCCCGCTCCAGACGGGATGGGCCGGCTCGTCGTGGCCCAAGGCCGCCGAGATCATCAAGCACGTGTACGGCAACTGGCCGAACTCCGGGCGGTTCGCGACGATGCTCCGCACCGTCTACCTGCCCGAGATCATCAACGGCTCCCACTCCAACGGGAACTGGGAGCTGACGATGATGGAGGCGGCGGTCTCCCTCTCCGTCTTCCTCGACGACAAGGCGAGTTACGACAAGGCGATCAACACCTACCTGGTCCGCGTGCCCGCGTACATCTACCTGTCCTCGGACGGCGACCTGCCCAGGACCGTGCCGAGCCAGAACCTCAACACCCGTGCGAAGATCGTCAGTTACTGGCAGGGCCAGTCCACGTTCGTCACCGGCCTCACTCAGGAGACCTGCCGCGACTTCGTCCACACCGGCTATGGCATCTCGTCCGTCGCCCACGTCTACGAGACCGCGCGCCTCCAGGGCCAGGACCTGTTCCCACAGGTCGGCGAGCGGCTGCGACAGGCGCTGGGCTTCCAGTCGAAGTACGAGCTCCAGGCCGAGCCCGTACCGTCCTCGCTCTGCGGCGGCAGTGTGAACCGGGGGCTCGGCCCGGTCACCGAGGTCGGCTTCAACGCGCTGAACACCCGGCTGGGTTACGCGATGACCAACACGCAGCGCCTGACGGAACAGCAGCGCCCGGCGGGCACCAACAACCTCTTCGTGGCCTGGGAGACGCTCACGAACGCGAGCAATCCGAACTAGGCCCTGTCTGACAAATCCCGCCTGGCTCGCGACGCCTGGCACGCACACTCGCTGCGTTGTCGGAGTCGCCCGAGTACGTCCAGTACACGGGCGATCCTCCGCCTTGCGATTGCACGCGCCAGACACCGCGAGCCCCGCCCTGCGGGCGGACGGCGCTATTTGTCAGACAGGGCCTAGTGGGTCAGGGAGCCGGAGAGACGGCCGCGGAGGCCGAAGCCAGCGAGTGGAGGTCGGTGTTGGCGCCGCACAGCACCACGCACACCCGCTCGCCCGGCTCGGGCCGATAGCCGTAACTCCCGTCCTCCTGACCGGAGGTGAGGGCGGCCAGCGCCGTTGACGCCGCGTGCTCCACCGTGATGCGGTGGTCCTCCCACAGGGCCTCGCGGGCCGCCGTGATCGCGGTGTCCGTGACCAGGACCGAGCGCACCCCCTCCCGCCCGGCGGTGTCCAGGGCCATGGCGGAGGCGCGGGAGGCGCCCAGCGAGTCGGCGGCGACCGAGTCGACCGGGACGTCCACCACGTGGCCCGCCTCCAGCGCCGCGTTCAGGGCGCGGCAGTTCTCCGGCTCGACGGCGACGACCCGTACGCCGTGGTGGAGGGCGGCGGTGGCGACGCCCGTGAACAGGCCGCCGCCGCCCACCGACACCACCACCGTGTCCAGCTCGGGGAGCCGGGAGTGGATCTCCTCCATCAGGGTGCCCGCGCCGGCCGCGATCAGCGGATGGTCGTACGCGTGCGAGGCCAGCGCGCCCGTCGTGGCGCCGAACTCCTCGCACGCCGCCAGCGCCTCGCCGTACGTGGCCCCGACCAGCCGCACGTCGGCGCCGTACGACCGGAGACGGCCGACCTTCACCGGCGGGGCCGTCTCCGGCAGGAAGACCGTCGCCCGTACGCCCTGCTGCCGCGCCGCCCACGCGCAGGCGAGCCCGGCGTTGCCGCCCGAGGCGATGGTCGCGCCCGCGTCCGGCAGGGTGCCGGAGGCGCGGTGGGCACGGAGGAAGTTCTGGGCGCCGCGGGCCTTGAAGCTGCCGGTGTACTGGAGGTGCTCCAGCGCCAGCCACGTCCCCGTACCGGGGTCCACCGGCGCCAGTGACACGGGACGTACGTGCCCGGTGACCCGGTCCACCGCCCGCTTGACGTCGTCGTAGGTGATTCCGGACATGTGCTGCTCCTGCCGACGGCCGATGGATACGGTGTACCGTACGCTGGCTCGCATGCCCAGGCAATCCGCTTCCCTCGACGCCGCCACCCCCGAGCGCATCGCCGCCACCGCCCTGGCGATCATCGACACCGACGGCCCCGGCGCGCTGAGCTTCCGCACGCTGGCCGCCCGCCTGGGCGTCGCCCACGCCACCGTCCAGCGCCGCTGCACGGACCTCGCCGGACTGCTCGACCTCTGCGCCGACCACCTCGCCGCCGAACTGCCCGGCCTTCCGCCCGGCACCGACTGGGCCGAGGCGACCGAGACCCGCTTCCGGGCCCTGTACACGGCGCTCACCGCGCACCCCGGGCTGCTCGCGCTGCGCGGCAGCCGCCCATGGCTCGGCCCCCGGCTGCTGGGCAGGCTGGTGGAGCCGCAGCTCGCCGACAGCGTCGCCGCCGGGATGACACCGGGCGAGGCGATGACCGCGTACCGCCGGATGTATCTGCTCACCCTCGGCAGCGCCACCTTCGTCGACCACCGCGACCCCGGAGGGAGCATGGCGCTGACCCGTAGGGCGCTGGCGGCGCTGGACCCCGAGGAGTTCCCGGTCCTGACCGGACATCTCCCGGAGATCCTGCCCGCCGTCGTGGACCACGAGGTCTACCACGGCGCCCTGCGCCAGCTCGTCCTTGCGGCCGGCCCCGGGCTCCGGGGGACGACGTGAAGCCCCTCGGTGAGCCCCTCGACGACAGAAAGCCGCCCGGGGCAGGCACACCCCGGGCGGCTTCCGGTGGAACGAGGGCTCAGAAGGTGAGCTTGAAGCTGTTGAGCCGGCCCGTGTCCTGCGACGCGACATCCTGGACCTTCAGCGTCCAGGTGCCGTTCGCCACCTCGGACGAGGCGTTGACGTAGTACGTCTCGATCACGTTGTCCGCCGAGTCACCGCTGCTCGACGCCTTCAGCCGGTACGAGGTACCGCTCGGCCCCACCAGGTCGACGACCAGGTCACCGCGCCAGGTGTGCGTGATGTTCACGTCGACCTGGAGGGTGGACGGGGCGTTGCCCGTGACACCCGAGACGACGAGCGGCGAGGTGATCGCCGCGCCGTTGTCCGGGATGGCGATCGACGTCGTGGACTCGAAGGCCTGGCCCGTGCCGCCGCCGCCCGGACGGGGGCCGACCGCGATACCGGCCCAGGCGTTCTGCACGGCCGTGTACTCGGCGCTGGTCGTGCCGTACAGCTCACCGGCGACCGCGAGCGTGCCGGTACGGGCCGCCGCGTAGTTGGTCGTGGTGGTGAACTTCGTGGAGAGCGCCTTGAACCAGATCTGCTCGGCCTTCTCCCGGCCGATGCCGGTCACCGGCAGCCCGTCGGAGGTCGGGGAGTTGTACGAGACCCCGTTGACCGTCTTGGCGCCGCTGCCCTCGGAGAGCAGGTAGAAGAAGTGGTTCGCCGGACCCGAGGAGTAGTGGACGTCGACCCCGCCGATGCCGGAGTACCAGTAGTCCTTGGAGGCGCCGTCCTTGCTCGGCTGGTCCATGTAGCGCAGCGGCGTGCCGTTGCCGTTGATGTTGATCTTCTCGCCGACGAGGTAGTCGCCCGGGTCGTTCGGGTTGTTGGCGTAGAACTCGACGGCCGCCGCGAAGATGTCGGAGGTGGCCTCGTTCAGACCGCCGGACTCGCCGCTGTAGACCAGGCCGGCCGTGTTGGCGGTGACGCCGTGCGACATCTCGTGGGCCGCCACGTCGATGGAGGTCAGCGGCCTGGCGTTGCCGGAGCCGTCCCCGTACGTCATGCAGAAGCAGGAGTCCTGCCAGAAGGCGTTGACGTAGCCGCTGCTGTAGTGGACGCGGGAGTACGCGCCGACGCCGTCGCCCTTGATGCCGGTACGGCCGTGCACGTTCTTGAAGTAGTCCCAGGTGAGCCCGGCCCCGTACGCGGCGTCGGCGCCCGCCGTCTCCAGGTTGGCGGGCAGGCCGTTGCCCCAGACGTCGGTGGAGTTGGAGAAGAGCGTCCCGGTGCCCGACGTACCGCGGTTCAGGTTGTACGTACGGTGGTTGCCGCGGCCCCCGTCGGTGAGGTTGTACGTCGAGCCCGACGCGGTGGAGCCGAGGGTGACCTGGCCGCCGTACTGGGTATTGCCGACGCCGTTCTTGACGGCCTGCCACTCGTACAGCTTCTTGCCGGAGGCCGCGTCGGTGACGACGTGCAGCTCGTTCGGGGTGCCGTCGTGCTGGAGGCCGCCGACGACCGTCTCGTAGGCGAGGGTGGGGGAGCCCTGCGCCATCCACACGACCTGGCGCGGCGCGCGCTCGGCCTCGGTCTTCTTCGAGCCCTCCGCCGCCGCGGCGCTCAGCGCCTGCTTCTCGGCGGCCGAGGGCGCCACGCCCGCCGAGGTGGCGACGTTCGTGAGCGCGGCCTTGGACGCCTTGCTCACCGACTGGGTCGCGCCCGCCTTCGAGGCGGCGACGACGAGGTCACCGCCGAGGACCGGCAGGCCCCGGTAGGTGCGCTCGTACCGGGTGTGCGTGGTGCCGTCGACGTCCTGGACGACATCGCGTACGACCAGCTTCTCCTGTGCTCCGAGGCCGAGTTCCCCGGCGGTCTCCGCCTTGGCCGCGTCGGCGTCCCGCAGCAGCGCGGCGCGCTGGGCGGGGGAGAGCGAGCGCGGCAGCGCACCGGGGTCGGCCTTGCCCGCGACCGGCGCCGCGGGCGCGCTGTCCGGCTGCGCGGCGGCGGTGCCGGCCTGTACGCCGACGGTGAGAAGGGCTGCTGCGGCGATCAGTGCGCCGGTGGCGGTGGCGCGCCGGCGGGGTCTGTGCGTGGGTCTCACGCGAACTCCTTCTGCGAGGGGGGACCGGGCGGGCTCGGTGGGCCACCCGGACAGTGCACGCGGAGCTGTATGGGGCTGGGTGGAGCCTGGTGGTGCTCGGGTCGGGCTCGGTGGTGCGGAGAACGGGGGAAGAGTGGCAGCAGTGGCGCACATCTGTCAGGAGCGCGTCAAAAAGTTGGCCGGAATTCGTTCGCTGCCCGAAATTGCCTGTTCGTTAAGCGGACGTTTCACCGATCATCGGGGCGCCGTGGCCAGGCGTTCGTCCGGACACGACGGTGTGAACGGAAGGTCAACCGGACCGGGGCGCTCGCCCGCCCGGGTCCGGTCGCAGTGTGGCGCGTTCCCGATGTGTTCCCGCCGTGTTGTGCCGGAGGTGCCCCGGCTCAGACCGCCGTACTCCGCGCGGACGGCCTGGACGGCCTGGACGGGTGAACGGCCGTCGCCGACTCCGTCTTCCCGGTCGTCTCCATCGGCTCGGGGGCCTGCCGGGACCAGCGGGCCGCGATGACCGCGCACACCATCAACTGCAGCTGGTGGTAGAGCATCAACGGCAGGATCACCGGTCCCGCCGACGCGCCGAACAGCACCGCCGCCATGGGCAGCCCCGTCGCGAGGCTCTTGTTCGAGCCGCAGAAGACGATGGCGATCCGGTCCGCCCGGCCGAAACCGAGCCGCCGCGCCGCGTACGCCGTCGTCGCGAGCGCCAGCGCCAGCAGGGCGGCCACCACGCTCACCAGGCCGACCAGCCGTGAGGGAGTGATCTGCTGCCAGATGCCCTCGGCCATGCCCCGGCTGAAGGCGGTGTAGACGACGAGCAGGATGGAACCGCGGTCCAGCAGGGCGAGCCGCTTCTTGTGGCGCGCCACGAACCCGCCGATCCAGCGGCGCAGCACCTGCCCGGCGAGGAACGGCAGCAGCAACTGGACGGCGATGGCGAGCAGCCGGTCCGCCGAGAAGCCGACGGTGGAGCCGATCAGCCAGGCGGCGAGCAGCGGCGTGGCGACCATTCCGGCCAGGCTGGAGTACGTACCCGCGCAGATGGCGGCCGGCACATTGCCCCGCGCGGTGGAGGTCAGCGCGATCGAGGACTGGACGGTGGAGGGGACGACGCAGAGGAAGAGCAGACCGGTGTGCAGCTGCTCGGTGAGCAGATACGGTACGACGCCGCCCGCGGCCACACCGAGCAGCGGGAAGAGCGCGAAGGTGCTCGCGCCCACGACGAGATGGAGCTTCCACCCGCGCAGGCCGTCCAGGGCCTCGCGGGTGGAGAGCCGCGCTCCGTACAGGAAGAAGAGCAGCCCGATGGCGAGGTCGGCGGCGCCCCCGACGGCCGTGGCGGCGCCGCCGGTCGCGGGCAGCAGCGCGGCGAGGACGACCGTACCGAGGAGGGCGGCCACGTAGGGGTCGACCGCCCTCCTCAGCCGGCCCGGCCAGGACGGCGGCCGGGACTCCTGTGTCACATCAATCACCTTCGCCGTCGTCGCCCTGCCACGGGGGATGGCCGATCTGCGGGATCCACCCGAGGAGGGAGGGTGCGGGGGCGGCGGCCCGTGCGGGGGCCGTCGCGGGTGGGGCTGGTGGGGGCGCGGGCGCCGCTGCCGGTGCTTGCGCCTGTCCGGGGCCGGGGTTCGGGCCGGGCGCGGGGACGGGTGTGGTCGGTGGTGCGGGTGGAGCGACGGCCGCGGGTGCCGGTGCGGGTGGAGCGACGGGTGCGGGTGCCGGGGTCGGTGCGGGTGCCGGTGTGGTGCCGGTGTCCCCGGTCCGTACGTCGATCGCGCCGCCGCCCCCGTCGTGGTCGCTGCCCGCCGTTCCCTTGCTGCTGATCAGGGTGTTGAGCGTGCGGTCGACCTCCAGCCAGGAATCGGCGTGGGAGTTGTCGATCACGACGAGTCCGACGTTCCGTCCGGCGACGGGGCCGGACGCCGACGCGTCGGCGTCGTCGGCCTGTGCGACGGAGCCGCCGCACAGGATGCTCGCGCCCGCGACCGCGAGGACGCCCGCGGTGGAGCCGAGCGTCAGGCGGGATCCACCGGTGGTGCTCCGGTGCCGGCCGGTGCCGGCCCGGAAAAGGTTCGACGACACGGGGTTCGGCAGCCCGGCTCAGACGGTGACGGGAACCGGTACGGAATTCCGGAGGTCGTGATGTCTGCTGATGTTCTTCTCCAGCAGTTCCGTGGCGCCCTTCACTCCGATGGCGCCGGTTTCCCGGGTATCGGGCAGTCGCCCGTCCTCCATTTTCAGATCGATGAGCGCGCTGTCGATCGCACCGTGCGCCGCGAAAAGACAGGGCGTGCTGTAGATGGCGACATCGACGCCGAGTTCCGTCAGTTCGGTGAGCGAGAGCCGCGGTGACTTGCCGCCCGCGATCTGGTTGAACAGCAGGGGCTTGTCACCGACGACGGAACGGATCTTGCGGATCCATTCCACACTGCGCACCCCGTCGACGAGGATGACGTCCGCGTCGGTCTCCGCGAGCGCCTCGGCCCGCCGTACGATCTCCGCCTCCTCCGTGGCGTCCGTACGGGCCACCACGAGCAGCTCCTCCCGGCTGCGCAGCACCAGGTCCAGCTTGGCCAGGTACTCCTCCAGGGGCAGGATCAGCTTGCCGTCCGCGTGCCCGCAGCGGCGGGGCCGCTTCTGGTCCTCAAGGATCACCCCGGACGCCCCGGCGCGCTCCAGCCGCTGTACGACGTGGCAGGCGACCTCGGGGTCGACGTAGCCGTCGTCGATGTCCACCAGCATGTGGTGCCGGGGAAAGGCCAGCCGCAGCCGTTCGGCGAAGGCCACCATGTCGGGCCACGCGATGTATCCGATGTCGGGGAGACCGTAGTGCGAGGCGGCGAACCCGAATCCGGAGACGAAGAAACCGTTGTAGTGCTGGGCCGCGATGGAGGCCGAGTACATGTCGTAAATTCCGATGAGCGGTGTGGTGCGCGGCGATTGGACCGCTTCTCGCAGGGCGTTGCCGTAGCTCATGACTCTCCTCTGTCCGGAATGAATTCCTCGACGGATTCCGGGACGGGGTGTGTGGGGAATACGGGAGAAGATTTACAGAACCCAAAGGGCTGGTAACGCGACACACCGGAGTATTCCCCGATTTGGCAAAATGTGGCCATCCGTCCTGTCCGGATATAGCCGTCCCGATGAATCCGGCAGGTCTGGAAGCGGCCCCTGGGGCCCATGACGTGTCCCGGTCAGCGGTTGTACTGTCGCGCCCACGGGGGGCGGGGCGAGGTGCGCCACCATGAACAGCCCTTTGACCGGGGCGGTTCGAGGTCTGACACGTCTTTCCACGGTGGAGTGCGAGCAGAGCGCGATGGAGTACCTGAGGGTGCCGTGACGACGACGGACGACGACGGGAACCACAGGAACCACGGGGCGCCGCCGCTCCCCGAGGCGGTGCGGGCCGTCCCGTACTCCTGGGCGACCGGCTTCGGCCGGCCGCCGGACACCCCGGAGAGCGCCGGGAACCTGGCGCTCGCCCGCGCCGTCCTGGAGGCCTGCCTCCCGGCGGCCCCCTTCGCCGTACCGGAGCCGCCCCCCGAGGTCCGCGCGAAGGACCTCGGCGCGGGCGAGGCGCTGCCCGACTGGATCGAGGCCAGAAGCGTGCCGCGGGCCCTCATGCCGTACGCGCGCGACGTGACCCGGGAGCGCATGGCCGAGGCCGAGGCGCGGTGCGGGCGGGCCTGGACACCACGGACTTCACGGACTTCACGACGCGGTGGACCCGCCGTATCTCCGCCTGGATCGCGGAGGAGACGCTGCGCTGGTGCGGCCTGATGGCCGACGCCACCACGGCGCTCACCCCCTGGGCGACCGGCCTCGCGGAACGGTACGCACACCGGGGCATGGCCGCGGAACGGGCCGTCCGGCTGCTCCGCCCCACGACCGAGCTACCGGGCAGCCACCAGGCCCTGGCCCGGCCGGCACACGACGAGGACCTGCCGGCCGAGGTACGCGAACTGGCCGCGGAGGCGGCGAGCGGAGCCGTGCCCGACCACCCCGTGCGCGCGTATCAGGCCAGGCTGTCGCGCCACGCGCGGTGGAGGCCCGCGAAGCGGCCCGTGCCCGCGATCAGGTCGGCGGGGGCGCCGTCCTCGACGATGCGGCCGTGCTCCATCACCAGGACCCGGTCCGCGATCTCGACCGTCGACAGACGGTGGGCGATGACCACCGCCGTACGGCCGTGCAGCACCGTGTCCATCGCGCGCTGCACCGCACGCTCGCCCGGGATGTCCAGCGAGCTGGTCGCCTCGTCCAGGATCAGCACCGCCGGGTCCGCGAGCAGCGCGCGGGCGAACGCGACCAGTTGGCGCTGGCCCGCCGAGATCCGGCCGCCCCGCTTCCGTACGTCCGTGTCGTAACCGTCCGGCAGTCCGCTGATGAAGTCGTGCGCGCCGATCGCCTTCGCCGCCGCCTCGATCTCCGCGCGGCCGGCGTCCGAGCGGCCGATGGCGATGTTCTCCGCGACCGTGCCGGAGAAGAGGAACGCCTCCTGCGTCACCATCACCACCCCGCGCCGCAGCTCGGGCGTGTCCAGCTCGCGCAGGTCCACGCCGTCCAGCAGGATCCGGCCCTCCGTCGGGTCGTAGAACCGGGCCAGCAGCTTGGCCAGGGTGGACTTGCCCGCGCCCGTCGAGCCGACGACCGCGACCGTCTGGCCCGCCGGGATGGTCAGATCGAAGCGGGGCAGGACCTCGCCGCCCGTGCGGTACGCGAAGCGCACCCCCTCGAAGACGGCCGCCCGGCCGGGGATTCCCCGCTCCGTCGCGGGCAGTTCCCTCGGCTGCCCCGCCTCGGGCACGGACGGCGTCTGGGCCAGCAGGCCCGCGATCTTCTCCATGGAGGCGGCGGCCGACTGGTACGAGTTGAGGAACATCCCGAGCCGGTCGATCGGGTCGTACAGCCGCCGCAGATACAGCGCCGCCGCCGCGAGCACCCCCAGCGGCAGGGTGCCCTCCGCCACCCGGTAGGCGCCCCAGAGGACGATTCCGGCGACGGCCGTGTTCGCGACGAGCCGGGAGCCGGTCACATAGCGGGCCATCTCCAGGATCGCGTCGCCGTTGCTGCGCTCGTGACGGTGGTTGAGCGCCCGGAAGTCCGCGTCGTTGGCCCGCTCGCGGCGGAACGCCTGCACCGGCCTGATGCCGTTCATCGTCTCCGCGAACTTCACGATGACGGCCGCGATCGCGGTGGAGCGCCGGGAGTAGGCCTCGGCGGCGCGCCGCTGGTAGAGCCGTACCAGCAGATACAGCGGTACGAAGGACACCACGGCCACCGCGCCGAGCCCCACGTCCAGGTAGAGCAGCATCGCCGAGATGTAGACGAACGCCAGCACCACGGCGATGAGTTCCTGAAGGCCCTCGCTGAGCAGCTCGCGCAGCGACTCCACGTCCGTCGTCGACCGTGAGATCAGCCGTCCCGACGTGTACCGCTCGTGGAAGTCGACGCTCAGCGCCTGGGCATGGCGGAAGATACGGCCGCGCAGATCGAGGAGCACGTCCTGGTTGATCCGGGCGGAGGCCCGGATGAACGCGTACTGCAGGGCGCCCGACCCCACCGAGCAGATCAGATAGCCCGCGCCGACCGCGTACAGCGGCCCGTACTCCCCGTCGCGGAACGCCGGCACACCCCGGTCGATGGCGTACGCGACGAGCAGCGGCCCGGCCTGCATCGCCGCCTGCTGGAGCAGCAGGAGCAGCGCGGCCACCGCCACCCGCGTACGCCGCGCGCGCAGCAGGGAGCGCAGCAGCGCGCCGGTGGCGCCCGGAGGCGCGGGAAGCGCGTCCTTCCCGAAGGGGTCGTCCGTGCCGGTGCCCGGGTCCGTTCCCTGTTCAGCTCCCGGACCGGCCGGATCGGGGGCGGTCCGTGACGGCGAGGGCGGCGACGGCGGTGCGGGGGGTGCCTCGAACGGATCCAGGGACACGGACCGGACGGCGCCCGCTTCCCACTCCGCCTCCCGCTCCGGATCCGGGCCGTGCGCGCCCGTCGTCGTCGACGTCGTCATCGGACACTCTCCTCGACGTGCTCCGAGGCCCCGGACATCAGCCACGCGTACTCCGCGCTGCTCCGCAGCAACTCCTGATGCGTCCCCACGGCGGCGACCCGGCCCCCGGAGATCAGCGCCACCCGGTCGGCGAGCAGCACCGTCGACGGCCGGTGCGCCACGACCAGCGCCGTCGTCTCCCGCAGGACGCGCCGCAGCGCCGCCTCCACCCGCGCCTCCGTGTGCACGTCCAGTGCGGAGAGCGGGTCGTCCAGGACGAGGAAGCGCGGCCGGCCCGCCACCGCTCTGGCCAGGGCGAGCCGTTGGCGCTGGCCTCCGGAGAGGCTGTGGCCCTGCTCGCCCACCTCGGTCTCCGTCCCGTGCGGCAGCGCCTCGACGAAGTCGGCCTGCGCCACGTCCAGCGCGCGCGGCAGCGTGTCCTCCCCGGCGTCCGCCGCGCCCATCAGGACGTTCTCCCCGACGGTGGCCGAGAAGAGCGTGGGCTCCTCGAAGGCCACGGACACCAGCTCCCGCAGCCGCCGTCTGGGCAGCTCCGTGATGTCCTGCCCGTCCAGCGTGATGCGCCCCGCCGTCGCCTCGTGCAGCCGGGGTACGAGCGCGGTCAGCGTCGTCTTGCCCGACCCCGTGGCGCCGACCAGCGCCATCGTCTCGCCGGGTCTGATGTGCAGATCGATCCGGTCGAGGACCGGCACCGAGTCCGCGGCGGCGTCGGGGTAGCGGAACGAGACCCCCTCGAAGCGCATCCCTCCGGCGGCGCCTCCCGAGGTGCCCCCCGGGTCCACCGCGCGGACCGTGGTCTCCGGCGCCTCCGCCTCCGCTTCCTCCCGTACGTCCATCACCTCGAAGTACCGGTCGGTCGCGGTCGCCGACTCCTGGCTCATCGCCAGCAGGAACCCGATCGACTCCACCGGCCAGCGCAGCGCCAGCGCCGTCGACAGGAACGCCACCAGCGTGCCCGCCGAGAGCCCGCCGTCCGCCACCTGGATCGTGCCGAGCACCAGCGCCGCGCCGATGGCCAGTTCGGGAACGGTCATGATCACGGCCCAGATGCCGGCCAGCAGCCGCGCCTTGCCCAGCTCCGTCGTACGCAGCCGCCGCGTCAGCTCACGGAAGGCCAGCGCCTGGCTGCGGTGGCGGCCGAACCCCTTGATGATCCGGATGCCGAGCACGCTCTCCTCGACCACCGTCGTCAGATCGCCGACCTGGTCCTGCGCCTTCCGCGCGACCAGCGAGTACCGCGTCTCGAAGAGCGAACAGACGATCACCAGCGGCACGACGGGCACCAGCAGCACCAGACCCAGCGACCAGTCCTGGAGCATCAGAATGACGAAACCGACCAGGATCGTCGTCGCGTTGACCAGCAGGAAGGTCAGCGGGAACGCCAGGAACATCCGCAGCAGCATCAGGTCCGTCGTGCCGCGCGACAGCAACTGGCCCGACGGCCACCGGTCGTGGAAGGCCACCGGCAGCCGTTGCAGATGGCGGTAGAGATCGGCGCGCATCGCCGCCTCCACGCTCGCCAGCGGCCGGGCCACCAGCCACCGCCGCAGCCCGAAGAGCAGTGCCTCGGCGACCCCCAGCACCAGCAGAGCCAGCGCGCCGAGCCAGACGCCGCCCGGATCCCGGTCCTTCACCGGGCCGTCCACCATCCACTTCAGGACGAGTGGCATCACCAGCCCCAGGCACGACGCCACGATCGCGACCAGCGCCGCGGTGACGAGACGCCTGCGTACCGGTCGTACGTACGGCCACAGCCGCAGCAGCGAACGGACGGAGGAGGACCGCTCCCCGGGGCGTTCCCCGGGGCGGTCCTTGGCGGGTGCATCTGTCTCGGTCATCAGAGCGAGCCTACGGTCCGCCACTGACAACGCTCATGTGGTTTTCCTGCCACTCTGGTCCGGTCGTACCAGCGCATCAACTGATCGGATGACGGCAGGTTGAGCGTGATGGCCGATGGTGCGTACCCCCGCCGCGCGGAACCCTCGTCCGCATGGCGATCATCGAAGTGAACGGCCTGCGCAAGGCGTACGGCTCCCGAACGGTGGTGGACGGTGTCTCCTTCACCGTGGACGAGGGAGAGATCCTCGGGATCCTCGGGCCCAACGGCGCCGGCGGGACGACCACCGTCGAATGCGTCGAGCCGTACGGGGCCGCGGCGCTCCGCTCCGCCTTCCTGGTGATCGTCGTGGGCAGAACGGTCTTCGGTGTCAAGCCGCCGGGTCGGCTCGCCGGTCACGCGGCGGCCCTGGTCGGTCCTGGCCACGGTGACCGCCCTCGCCCCGGGCGCGGTCGCTGACCGAACGGGCCCCCCGGTCCCCCGACGGGCCGCCCGTCACGCGACCACGCGGAACAGCAGCACCGCCCGCGCCGGGACCCGTACCACCGCACCCCCCTGGTGCGCCGTCCCCGGCGCCTCCCGCTGGTCCGGCCGCGCGGTGTCCACCACCAGTTCGTACGCGCCCGCCCACGGCGGGCCCGGCAGTGTGAACTCCACCGGGCGCGCGCCCGCGTGCAGGACCGTCAGGAAGCTGTCGTCGGTGATCTTCTCGCCGCGCTCGTCCCGCCCCGGGATGTCACGTCCGGAGAGGAAGAGCCCGAGGGCCGACGCCGGGGCGTACCAGTCCGCCTCCGTCATCTCCGCGCCGTACGGGGTGAACCACGCCAGGTCCCGCAGCCCGTCCGGGGCCTGACGGCGGCCGGAGAAGAAGGCGCGGCGGCGCAGTACGGGGTGGGCGCGGCGCAGGGCGAGCAGCCGGACCGTCAGCCGGTGCAGCCCCGGCGGGCCGTCCGTACCCCCGGCCGGTCCGGCCCCGTCCCCGGCCTCCTCGTCGAGCAGCGACCAGTCGACCCAGCTCACCTCGTTGTCCTGGCAGTACGCGTTGTTGTTGCCGCCCTGTGTACGGCCCATCTCGTCGCCCGCGACCAGCATCGGCACGCCCGTCGACACCAGCAGCGTGGTCAGCAGGTTGCGGAGCTGGCGCCACCGCAGGGCGTTGACCTCGGGTTCGTCGCTCCCGCCCTCGGCCCCGCAGTTCCAGGACCGGTTGTCGTCGGTCCCGTCCCGGTTGCCCTCGCCGTTCGCCTCGTTGTGCTTCCGCTCGTACGACACCAGGTCGCGCAGCGTGAAGCCGTCGTGCGCGGTGATGAAGTTGACGGAGGCGTACGGCCGCCGGCCGCCCCACGCGTACAGGTCGCTGGATCCGGAGAGCCGGTAGCCGAGGTCCCGTACGTCGGGCAGGGCGCCGCGCCAGAAGTCCCGTACGGCGTCGCGGTAGCGGTCGTTCCACTCCGTCCACAGCGGTGGGAACGCGCCGACCTGGTAGCCGCCGCTGCCCACGTCCCACGGCTCGGCGATCAGCTTCACCCGGCGCAGCACCGGGTCCTGGGCGATCACGGCGAGGAACGGCGAGAGCATGTCGACGTCGTGCATGGAGCGGGCCAGGGCCGCCGCGAGGTCGAAGCGGAAGCCGTCCACGCCCATCTCCGTCACCCAGTAGCGCAGCGAGTCGGTGATGAGCCGCAGGACGTGCGGCTGCACCACGTGCAGGGTGTTCCCGCAGCCGGTGTAGTCGGTGTACCGGCGGGCGTCGGCGGGCAGCCGGTAGTAGCCGCGGTTGTCGATGCCGCGCAGGGAGAGCGTCGGGCCCCGCTCGCCGGCCTCCGCCGTGTGGTTGTAGACCACGTCGAGGATGACTTCTATCCCGGCCGCGTGCAGCGCGCGCACCATCCCCTTGAACTCCTCGACCTGCTGGCCGCGGGTGCCGCTCGCGGCGTACCCGGCGTGCGGGGCGAAGTAGCCGATGGAGTTGTAGCCCCAGTAGTTGCGCTGTCCGCGCCGCAGGAGGTGGTCCTCGTGCGCGAACTGGTGAACGGGCAGCAGCTCGACCGCTGTCACCCCGAGGCGCCGGAGGTGGCCGATCGCCGCCGGGTGCGCGAGGCCCGCGTACGTACCGCGCAGCTCCTCCGGGATCCCCGGATGGAGTTTGGTGAAGCCCCGTACGTGCAGCTCGTAGAGGACGGAGTCGGCCAGGGGCGTCTTGGGCCGCCGGTCGTCCGCCCAGCTGTCGCCGGGCGCGTCGTCGTGGACGACGACCCCCTTGGGGACGAACGGGGCGGAGTCGCGGTCGTCGCGCACGGTGTCGGCGACCTGCGGCTGCGGCCAGTCCCGTACGTGGCCGTAGACCTCAGGGGGCAGCGTGAACTCCCCGTCGACGGCGCGCGCGTACGGGTCCAGCAGCAGCTTCGCCGGGTTCCAGCGGGCCCCCGTCCAGGGGTCCCAGCGGCCGTGGACGCGGAATCCGTACCGCTGCCCGGGGCGTACGCCGGGCACGAAGCCGTGCCAGATCTCGTGGGTCAGCTCGGTCAGCGGCAGCCGGGTCTCGGTGCCGTGGTCGTCGTACAGGCAGACCTCTACCGCCTCGGCGCCGCCCGCCCACAGCGCGAAGTTGGTGCCCGCCACGCCGTCGGGGCCGACCCGGTAGCGGGCTCCGAGGGGGGTCGCCGCGCCGGGCCTGACGACGGGCGAGGGGGTGCCGGGCGGCTGCCCCTCCGTGACGGGTTCCGTGACGGGTTCGGTGGCGTGTGCGGTGACGTGCTGCGCGATGTGCTTCGTGGCGTGTTCATGGTGGGCTGTTTCCTGCTCGGCTGCGCTCGCCACTGACCGGCCTCCCGCGGCTCATGGGCCCCGCTCCCCGGCGCGCACGGCGTCCCGGCCGTGGGCTGCTCCTCGCGGTGGTCCTCCTCCTGTTCTGCCCCCAAGAGGCCCTGCCCTCACGTTTCCCCGGGAGGGGGGTGGTCGTTGGGCGGTCATGAGAAACATGACAAAGCGGGCAGAGGCCCATCCGGCGGCTCTCCTGACACGGGTGGGACTGTTCGCCGCACTGACCGGTCTGGCGGCCCTGACCGGGTGCGCGGGCGGTCCCACCGCCCTTCTGGAGAGCAAGGCGGGAACCCCCGTGGACACCATCACCGTCACCCCGCGGGATGGTGCGAAAGAGGTCGCGCGCACGGACCGGATCGCGGTGCGGATCCCGGACGGCAGGCTCGAACGGGTGAAGGTGACCCAGGTGGAGGACGCGCGGCCGGCGGAACTGCCCGGACGGATCTCCGCCGACGGCCGTACGTGGGCCCCGAGCGGCGGCGCGGTCGTCGCGCTCGCGGCCAGGTACCGCGTGGACGCGGTCGCCGTGGACGGCGCCGGGCACCGCTCGGCCCGCCGCACCACCTTCACGACCGCGGTGCCCAAGGGCCGGTTCACCGCCTACTTCTCGCCCGAGAACCGCGCCACCGTCGGCACCGGCATGATCATCTCCGTCGACTTCAACCGGGCGGTCCAGGACCGCGCCGCCGTCCAGCGCGCCATCAGGATCACCTCGGACCCGCCGGTGGAGGTGGCGCCCCACTGGTTCGGCAACGAGCGGATCGACTTCCGCCCGCGCGAGTACTGGGAGCCGGGCACCGAGGTCACCGTCGAGCTGGGGCTGCGGGATGTCCAGGCGGCGCCCGGGGTGTTCGGCATGCAGCACAAGACCCTCGGCTTCACGGTGGGCCGCTCGCAGGTCTCGCTGGTCGACGCGGAGGAGCACACCATGGAGGTACGGCGCGACGGCGAGCCGCTGTCCACCCTGCCGGTCACCGCGGGTGACGCCAAGAACCCCACGTACAACGGGAAGATGGTGGTCACGGAGTTGCACGACGTGACGCGCATGAACGGCGGTTCGGTCGGGTTCGGCGCCGAGTACGACATCAAGGACGTCCCGCACGCGATCCGGCTGACCACCACGGGCACGTTCCTGCACGGCAACTACTGGGAGTCCGCAGGCACGTTCGGCTCCGACAACGTCAGCCACGGGTGCGTGGGGCTGCGCGACACCAAGGGCGGTGACCCCGACTCGCCGGCCGGCTGGTTCTTCGAACGGACCCTGGTCGGCGATGTGGTGGAGGTGGTCAACTCCCGTGACCGTACGGTCGCTCCGGACAACGGCCTCGGTGGCTGGAACATGGAGTGGAACAAGTGGAAGGCGGGCTCGGCGGTCCGCTGAGTCCCACGAGCCGCACCGCGTCCCAAGGGCCCCGCCGCACTCCGGCGCGGGACCGCAAGCCCCTCCGTACGCCCTCCGCGTGTGCCTCCGCCGCCCCCGAAAGCCCCTCCGCCGACCCCAGCACACCGCCCGGCCATGCCCCGTACCACCGCCATGACCTGCGCCGTCACCGCCTGTTGGGACGGAATGGTGACATGAGAGAGATCTACGCCGCGCTCGCCGTGTGATTATCTATCGGTATGCGCGTGCACTCGACGCGCGGGGGTGCGGGCCGTGGCGGGGCCAGGCCGTGCGAGGGGAGACGACCATGGTGAACAAGCTGCCGATATCGGCCACATCGGCCGCGTCGTCCGCGTCCGGTGGCGGACGCGGACGCGGGAGTACGGGGCTGCTCGCCCTGCTGCTGGGAGCCCTGCTCCTGATGGTGACGGCGTGCGGCGGGGGCTCCGGGGCCGGTGACGACGGCGAGAACGGCGGAAAGGGCGCGGCGGAGGTGAAGAACGCCGCCTCCGTCGCGGTGGTGACGATCGAACCCAAGGACGGCGCCGAGGCGGTGGGAACCATGGGCGCGCTCAAGGTCTCCGCGGCCAAGGGCAAGCTCACCACCGTCACCGTCCAGGACGACAAGGGCGGCCCGGTCGAGGGGAAGCTCTCGGCCGACGGCGCCGCCTGGGAGCCGCTCCAGCACCTGGCGTCCGGCACCAGGTACAAGGTGCACGCGATCGCCAAGGACGCGGACGGGCGCGCGTCCGCGAAGGACACGACGTTCACCACGCTCGTACCGGAGAACACCTTCATCGGCACCTACACACCCGAGGACGGTTCGACGGTCGGCGTCGGCATGCCGGTCTCGGTCAACTTCACGCGCGGCATCACCGAGCCCGAGGCCGTGAAGAAGGCCATCACGGTGACGGCCGAGCCGTCCGTCCCCGTCGAGGGCCACTGGTTCGGCAACGACCGGCTCGACTTCCGCCCCGAGAAGTACTGGGCGCCGGGCACCAAGGTGACCGTGAAGCTCAACCTGGACGGCGTCGAGGGCCGGCCCGGGGTGTACGGCAAGCAGGTCAAGACCGTGTCGTTCACCATCGGCCGCAGCCAGGTCTCCACCGTCGACGCGAGCGCCAAGACGATGAAGGTCGTCAGGGACGGCAAGCTGGTCAAGACGATCCCGATCACCGCGGGCGCCCCGTCGACCACCACGTACAACGGACAGATGGTCATCAGCGAGAAGTACGCGGTGACCCGGATGAACGGCGCCACGGTCGGCTTCGGCGGCGAGTACGACATCAAGGACGTGCCGCACGCGATGCGCCTGTCCACCTCCGGCACCTTCATGCACGGCAACTACTGGGCGTCCTCCGGCACCTTCGGCTCCGCGAACGTCAGCCACGGCTGCGTCGGCCTCCGGGACATCCGGGGCGGCGGGAACAACGGCACCCCGTCGGCGTGGATGTACAACGCCTCGATCATCGGGGACGTGGTCGTCGTGAAGAACTCGAAGGACAAGCAGATCGCCCCGGACAACGGCCTCAACGGCTGGAACATGTCCTGGTCGGAGTGGACCGAGTAGTCCGGGACGGGGCCGGGCGGGCCCCGTACGCCGAGCCCTCCGGGCCCGGTCGCGCACCGCACAGGTGCGTGGCCGGGCCCGTTGTCGTGAGCGCCGGTTAACCTCTTCGGCATGGCATTCGTGAATCTTGAGGTCTCCGGCGGCGTCGGTACGATCCGGCTCGACCGCCCCCCGATGAACGCGCTCGACGTCTCCGTCCAGGACCGGCTGCGCGAGCTGGCCGTGGAGGCCGGCGCGCGGGACGACGTGCGCTCGGTGATCCTGTACGGCGGCGAGAAGGTCTTCGCGGCGGGCGCCGACATCAAGGAGATGCGGGAGATGGACCACGCGGCGATGGTCGTGCGCTCCCGGGCGCTCCAGGAGTCGTTCACGGCCGTGGCCAGGATCCCCAAGCCCGTCGTCGCCGCCGTCACCGGGTACGCGCTGGGCGGCGGCTGCGAGCTGGCGCTCTGCGCGGACCACCGGATCGCCGGGGACAACGCCAAGTTCGGCCAGCCGGAGATCCTGCTCGGGCTGATCCCGGGCGCGGGCGGCACCCAGCGGCTCGCGCGGCTGATCGGCCCGTCCCGCGCCAAGGACCTGATCTTCACCGGCCGTCAGGTACGGGCGGACGAGGCGCTGCGGATCGGTCTGGTCGACCGGGTCGTCCCGGCGGCCGAGGTGTACGAGCAGGCGCACGCCTGGGCGGCGAAGCTCGCGCAGGGGCCCGCGCTCGCGCTGCGCGCGGCGAAGGAGTCGGTCGACACGGGGCTCGAAACGGACCTGGAGAGCGGACTCGCCGTCGAACGCACGTGGTTCGCGGGCCTGTTCGCCACCGAGGACCGCGAGCGCGGTATGCGTTCGTTCGTGGAGGACGGTCCCGGCAAGGCGAAGTTCCTCTGAGAATAGCCCTGTTGGACATGCGTGGCCGTTACGTCAACCCTGTGCACCGCCTGCGGGGACCTTAAGACAGCCTTAAGGCAGTCTTGGTGATCACATTGGGGGATCTTTCAATCGCTTCTCGTCATCGCAGGTCAGGATAGGCGACCAAGCTTAATTTCTGCCAAGGGCATATGCCGATCACGCCCCCCGGAATGCTTCGTTCCGGGGGGCCGAATACCCTGGAACGCCCACGGGGAAGGCGCTGTACGGCCATGATGGGGGGCATGGCGGGCCTGGAAGGTACGGAGCAGCCGCGGCAGCGCGGAAACGCCGCCGCCGAGCGGTGGATACCGTCCGTCGACGACGAACAGGCGCTCAAAGCGCTGGAATTGTTCGGCAATCCGACGGAAGCGGAGGTGCGGCTGCCGTCCCGCCCCGAGTCCGCCGCCGCCGCCCGCCGGATCACCCACAGTGTGGTGCTGCGCCAGTGGCAGCTCTCGCCGCAGACCGCCGAGTACGCCGTCCTGCTCGTCTCGGAACTGGTCGGCAACGCCGTACGCCACACCGGCGCCCGTGTCTTCGGATTACGGATGCTGCGCCGCCGCGGCTGGATCAGGATCGAGGTGCGCGACCCCTCGCGCGGGCTGCCGTGCCTGATGCCGGTGCGTGACCTGGACACCAGTGGACGCGGGCTCTTCCTGGTGGACCGGCTCTCCGACCGGTGGGGCGTGGACCTGCTGCCGCGCGGCAAGACCACCTGGTTCGAGATGCGCGTCGCGGACCGCCAGGTCCCGTAGCCGTGGACCGCAAGGACCCCGTGGCCGCGGACGGCCGGGGCCCGTGCACGCCGGGCGGTCCGCGTAGCAGCGCGTAGCCGCCGAGCGGGACCCGGCGACCCGCGAAAGGCTCCGTAGCGGGTCAATCGCCACCTTTCACCTCCTTTCCCCCTTAAATGGGGTCGTGATCCCGATCGACCGCCGCAGCGCACTGCGCGCAGCAACCGGCGCTGCCGTCACGGGCGCCCTCGCCACCGGCTGTTCCGACACAGCACCCCCTTCTGTAAAGCAGTCCGCACACCCGTCCGAGACCGGTCAGGGGACGAGCGCCGGCGCCCGCCCCGGCACCGCGCGCCCCGCCACCCGTACCGCCCCCGCGCCCCGGCGCTTCCCCGGGCAGCCCGCCGAGATCGAGCACGGCCCCCGCGACCGCGCCCGGGTCGCCCTCACCTTCCACGGCCAGGGCGACCCAGCCACCGCCACCGCCCTGCTCGCCGAGGCGGAACGCGCCGGAGCCCGGGTCACTGTCCTCGCGGTCGGCACCTGGCTCGACGAACACCCCGCACTCGCCCGCCGGATCCTCGACGGCGGCCACGACCTCGGCAACCACACACTGCACCACACCGACATCTCCGACATGGACGAGACGGAGGCGTACGCGGAGATCACCGGCTGTGCCCAGCGACTGCGCCGGCTCACCGGTTCCATCGGCACCTGGTTCCGGCCCTCCCGCACCCAGCACGCCACCCCGCTCGTCCAGCGGCTGGCCCGACGGGCCGGCTACCCGCACGTCCTCTCGTACGACGTCGACTCCCTCGACTTCACCTCGCCCGGCGCCGCCGCCGTCGTCCGTACCGTCACCGGAGAGATCCGCGACGGCTCCGTGGTGAGCCTGCACTTCGGCTACGCGGACACGGTGGCCGCGCTGCCCGCCCTCCTCGACGCACTGGAACGCCGCGGCCTGCGCGCGGTGACGACCACGGAGCTGCTGACCTGATGCACCCCACTGCCCGCCGTGCCCCGCGCCCCGCCGTCCGGCTCGCGACCGCCGCCGCCGCCCTCGCTCTCGCCGCCCCGCTCGCGGGGTGCGGCGACTCCGGGACCCCCGCCCGTACGGAGGCCGCCGCCACCAAGGCCGCGCGCCCGGCCGTCCCCGCGCGGTCCGTGCCCGCCGGCCTGCCGGGCATGCCCCCCGTACAGGACCCCAAGGACATCTACGCCGCCGACCGCCCCGGCATGCTCTCGCCCGTCGTACGGGGCTTCCCCTCCCGCGTGTACGTGCCCAACACCAACTCCGACACCGTCTCGGTCATCGACCCGGCCACCTACGAGGTCATCGAGACGATCCCGGTCGGCCGGCAGCCGCAGCACGTCGTGCCGTCCTGGGACCTGAAGACCCTCTGGGTCAACAACAACCGGGGACACACCCTCACCCCGATCGACCCGGCCACCGGCAAGGCGGGCGAACCGGTCGACGTGCACGACCCGTACAACCTGTACTTCACACCCGACGGCAAGTACGCGGTCGTCATGGCCTCCCTCGACCGGGAGCTGGTCTTCCGGGACCCGCACACCATGAAGATCCTCAAGACCGAGCCGGTCACCTGCGCGGGCGTCAACCACGCGGACTTCTCGGCGGACGGCCGGTACTTCATCGTGTCCTGCGAGTTCTCCGGCGAACTCCTCAAGGTCGACACCGCGAAGATGAAGGTCGTCGCCGAGCAGAAGCTGCCCTTCGAGGGGGCCATGCCGCAGGACGTGAAGATCTCGCCGGACGGCGGCACGTTCTACATCGCGGACATGATGGCCGACGGCGTGTGGGTGCTGGACGGGAAGAAGTTCTCCACCCCGAAGCTGCTCCCCACCGGCAAGGGCACCCACGGCCTCTACGTGAGCCGCAATTCCCGCGAGATGTACATCTCCAACCGGGGCGAGGGCACCGTGTCCGTCTTCGACTTCCCACGCAAGAAGCTGACGAAGAAGTGGGACCTGCCGGACGGCGGCAGCCCCGACATGGGCGGCGTCTCCTCGGACGGCAAGGTCCTCTGGCTGTCGGGGCGTTACGACGAGGAGGTGTACGCGATCGACACCACCAGCGGCAAGCAGCTCGCCCGGATCCCGGTCGGCAGCGGCCCGCACGGACTGGCGGTCTACCCGCAGCCGGGCCGCTACTCGCTCGGGCACACCGGCGTCTTCCGCTGACCGGTCCGGCCGGTGGTACGTCCGCGGGCGCGTCCGCGGACCGCAACTCGCCCCCGTCCGGGTGACGGTCCACGGCCCGTCGCCGCACAGCGTGGAGGGTGCTCCCCATGACCACTTCTCGCCTGTGGCGCCGGGCCGCGGCCGTCGCCCTCTCCGCCGCCGCCGTGCTCGTCCCCGCCGCGGCCACCGAGGCCGTGTCCGGCCCCGAGCCGGCCCCGTCGGCCGTCGTGCGACCCGCCGGCCCCGCGATTCCGGCCGCGGGACCCGCCGTCCCTGCCGCGAAGCCCGTTCCCGCCGCCGAGCCCGCCCCGGCCGCCGACCGGTGCCCCCTCGTCGAGGACAGGATGTTCGCCGCGGTGGACCACGGGGTCGAGGTCGCGCGGATCACCCCGGCGCCCTACTGGCGCACCGACTGCAAGCAGCTCTACCGCGCCGACAGCCGGGCGCCACGGCTCGTCTTCGAGCAGGGCCTCCACCCCGACGCGCCGCTGGGCGGCCGGTACGACCTCGGCCGCCACACCCTGGCCGGCCAGGGCTCGCCGTACGTATCGGCCAGCTACGACCACGACCTCTACAAGGCCACGGTGGGGGACAAGGCCGTCTACAACTACTACATCGACGCCCCCGGCGGCGTCGACGTCGACAGGACCCTGGGCGCCGCCCGGCCCTTCGCGGGGGACGACGAGGTCGCCTTCCCCGGCGGTGTCTCCCGGGAGCGCGTCGTCGGCGCCTGCCCGGTGGACACGGCCAAGAAGACCGAGACCATGGCGCTGTGCGAGGACAACCCGCACTACCAGCCCTGGCGCGGCTGACCCACCCCCGCCGTCCGCCCCCCTGCCGACCGTCCGCGTCGCCGTTCTTCCGCGTTGCCGCTCTCCGCGATCGGCGGAGATGATGAGCGGGTGATATTTCCAGGCCCGTCCGTCGATGACACCGCCCGTGTCCCCGGCCGCGGCTCCGGCCGGGGAACCACGCGGACCGCCGCGGGTCTCGTGGCGGGCGGCGCGCTGGCGGCCCTCCTCGTCGCACTGCTGGGTGCGAGCATCGCCGCGCGGGGTACGGGAGAGCTGCGCATACCCGGCGCGGGCGTCACCACCGTGCTGCGCGCGGCCGTCCTCGCCGCGCTCGCCGTCCACCTCGGCGAACTCGCGGGAGGCCGGCTCGCCCGTACCGGACCCGCCCGTACCGGAACGCCCGGCGCCGGATCCCCCCGTACCGCACCCGAGCCGCGCCGTTGGGCGGTCGCCGCATCGCTCGTCGGGGCCGGCGCCTCGGCCGGCCAGATCCTGCTGCTGGCCCAGGTCAGCGGACTCGACCTCACCACCGTGTACGGCACCTCGGACGGCCGCTTCCTGCTCGTCATGGCCAACGGCTTCCTGCTGGCGGCCGGCTGCGCCACCCTGACCCGCCCGGCCCTCGCCCTCGCCCCGCTCGCCGCCGTCATCGGCGCGGAGGCCATGCGGGCCCACCCCGAGCCGTACACCCCGATGCTGGGCGTCGCGCTCACCGTCGTCCACCTCACTGCGGCGTCCCTCTGGACCGGCGGGCTGCTGTACGTGCTGCGCGCCCTGTGGCTGCGGCGCGCCGACCCGGCCGGTTCCGGGGACCTGCTCGCCCGGTACGCCCGCCACGCGGCCCGGCTCCTCGCCGCGCTGGCCGCCACCGGCACGCTCTCGACGCTGCGCAGGCTTCCCGTGGACGTCGTCCTCACCTCGGCGTACGGCAGGGTGCTGATCACCAAGCTCGTCCTGGTGGCCGTGGTGTGCGTGCTGGCGCTGACGGCCAGGAACCGGCTGCGCCGGGGCGGCGACGCCGTCCGCCCCGCCCGCGCCGAACTGGCCGTACTGGCCCTGGTCGTGCTGGTCTCGGCGGTCCTGACCGTGGTCCCCGACCCGCACTGGCTCAGCACCCGCTGACGGTCCGCGCGGACCGTACCGCGCTCACCTCAGCGCGCTGCCGGCCACCCACTCGCTCCAGGGGACGTTCCAGTCCCCGTAACCGTTGCCCGGATCGACCGTCTCCGGCGCCCCCGTCACCCGTACGACGTCTCCGGGGATCACCTCCTCGAAGAAGCGGCGCGCCGTGCCGTCCGTGGGGAGACCGACGCAGCCGTGGGTGACGTTCCGGTGGCCCGCGTGGGCGTCGGCCATCGGGTTCTCGTGGAGGTAGGTGCCGGAGGACGTCAGGTGGACCGCGTAGTTGTAGTAGCCCTTGTACTCGTCGCCGAAGCCCACGGTGCTGGAGTCCATCAGCAGCCGGCGCTCCTTGCCGGCGACGACCATGACGCCGTTCCAGGTCTCCATGCCGGGGGCCCCGGCGGTGATCGGGACGCGGGTGGCGACGCCCTCCCTGACGACGGTCATGGAGTGGTCGCGTACGTCGACGGTGGCGACGAGGGAGCGGCCGACCGTGAAGCGCCGGTTCAGTGAGTCCCCCGGACCGGGGGCGGAGCCGGACCGGGAGCCCGCGCGGAGGGTGACCTTCGTGCCGGTGGGCCAGTAGTCACGGGGGCGGTAGTCGAGGCGCCCGCCGTCGAGGAGGTCGCGGTCCTTGACCCAGCTCCAGGCGCCGGTCACGCGCGGGCTGCTGGAGACGTTCAAGGCCCTTTCGACGGCGGCCCGTTCGGTGACGGGCACGGGGCGATCGAAGACCAGCGACATCGGCATCCCGATCCCCACCACGGCCCCGTCGTCGACGTTGACGCGTACGTCCTCCAGCGCGGCGGGCACGGGCGCCGCCGGCCGCGGTCGCGCGGGGCGGGCGGCGGCGGGCGTCACGGCGGTCGTGGAGGCCTTGTCGTCCGAGGCCTCGTCGGGCCGCACGGCGTCCAGGACGGAACAGCCCGTCAGCGCCGCGAGGGCGCACAGGCCCGCGGCTCCCCAGGCGTACGGGAGACGCGCGCGGACGGGGACACCGGCACGGGCTCGGAGGCGGGCACGGGTTCGGGTGGTGTGGTCGGTCTTGATGGTCGCTCCCGAAATCATCGGGTCCCCCTCGGCAGGGTTCCGGGCAAGGGCACGGCACACGGGCAGGGCATAGGACATGGGAACGGGTCGGTCGCGCTGGAGAGTGAGTTCGACGCCTTCTACGGCGCGACGTTCCCCCGAATGGTCGGCCGCCCTACGCCATGACGGGTGATCCGGACGAACCGGAGCGCCGGCCCCGGGGCCTGCCGCAGCCGTTGACGCCTCATGATCCCCTTGGGAATGTGGTGAGTCCTGATGCTTTCTGTTCCATCGTGGGGAGACGTCATGCGGGACGTACCGGCACGGAACGAGTCGCACGGCAGCCACGGCGACGGGCCCGAGGCCCGCGCGGGCCGCAGGAGATTCCTCGGCGGGGCCGCCGCGCTGGGCGGGGCGATGGCCCTCGGCGCCGCCCTGCCCCGTACGGCGCGGGCGGCGACGGCGGCCGCGTGGGAGGACGTGATCAACGGGTCCTTCGGCAGCTACGCCGCCTTCGAGGCGTCCTGGCGCTACCTGTACCCCTGGGGCAGCGACCACAACGGCAGCGCCCGGATGTACGGCAGCTCGACCGACCACAACCACATCCATCTCGCCTCCGGTGTGCTCACCCTCCAGGCGACCCGGATCACCTGGGACGAGGGCACCAGCAGCTCCACGCCCCACCTCCCGATCCGCTACCACTCGGGCGCGGTGCACGCCAAGAACCAGATCGTGGTGACCGACCAGTTCCCCGACTACGAGGTCAAGGGCGAGTTCCAGGCCCCGAGCGGCGCGGGCACCTGGCCCGCGTTCTGGCTGACCGGGGTCAACAGCTGGCCCCCGGAGAGCGACATCCTGGAGTTCAAGGGGAACACGAACAACTGGTTCAACACGTTCCGTACGTCCTCGGACGTGTCCAGCACCGTCGTCGGCGTCCCGACGCCCGGCTCGTGGCACACGTACCGCGCCTGGATCACCAAGGTGAACGCCACGGACGTGGACATCCACTACTACCTCGACGGCACCTGGAAGGCGGTCCACCGAGGGGCCGGATTCGTCGGCAAGCCGCTCTGGCTGATCATCAACCTCCAGATGGAGGGCTCGTCGGGTTCGTCGGGACCGGGCGGCGACACGTTCTACCGGGCCCGCAACGTCTACGTGGGCCGCAACCGCGCGGCTTAGGGCCTCTCGTTCGGATCCGGCCGACGGGGCCTCGCGTGACTCAGGGGGACGGGGCGCCCCCGTGCTCCGCCGCGCGCGCCGCGTCGACCAGGAGGCGTTCGACCGCGAACAGGGCTTCGGTGATGGCGCTCCTTGAGAGGAGGGAGGTGTCGGCCGCGATGTCCAGCAGGGGGCGGCCCGCGCTCCCCGTGACGCGTACGTGCAGCTTGATGTCGCTGTTCGCGGTGTGGAGGAGTTCCCAGCTCACCTCCGGGGCGTGGGCCGGAGGCCGGGGTGCGGCCGGCTGTTTGTGGGGGCGGCTCCGTACGTCGTTGAAGAGGTACGTCAGGTCGAGCGGGGCGCCGCGCCTGGACTCGATCTCCGTGGTCGCCTCCGCCAGTTCCGCCGGGTCGTACCGGGCGTGGAAGTAGGCGCGCATCAGGTCGCGTTCGACGCGACGGGCCAGTTCGGGGAAGGTGCCGGAGGCGGTGTCGACCGTGACGACCGTGTGCTGGGAGAGGTTGCCGACGTATCCGTCGAGCGTCTGGTCGAAGCGGTTGCTGACCGGCAGGCGGAAGGTCATCGCGGGGTGCCCGGTGCGGGCGGCGAGGACACGGGCGACGGCGCTCAGCCAGAGGGCGCCGGAGCCGAGCCCGGAGCGTACGAGCGTCGCCTCGGCCTCCGCGAGCGCCCCGGAGGCGAGCCTGCCGCACCAGATCGGCGCGGACGGGCCGCCGGGCGCCGGTGCGGTGGGGGACGGGAAGAGGGCGGGCGGGGCGTCGGCGAGCGTGGCGCGCCAGTAGGCGACGGAGCGGGCCGAGGTACGGCGGCTCTTCGCTCGGGCCTCCACGCCGGCCTGTTCGGCGGGCCCGTGCACCACCGGAGGGAGCACCGTACGGGGATCCGTCGCCGCCGGGGCGTTCGCGTGGGCCAGCAGCGTCCTCGCCTCCGCGGCGAGCACCCGCTCGCTGCGCCCGTCCAGCACCACGTGCGAGCAGACCAGCACGAGGTACGCCGCGGCCCCGCCGCGGACCACCACGGCGAGCCGTGGCGCGAACTCGCTCTCCAGCAGCGGCTCCTCGGCCTGGAAACCCTCCACCAGCGCGGCGGCCGTCGCCCGCTCCCGGCCCTCCGGCGCCTCCTCGATCCGGACGGGCAGCACACCGTCCCGGTGGATCACCTGGTAGAGCCCGCCCGCGTCCTCGTGGAAGGTGGTACGCAGCGACGCGTGCCGGACGACGAGGTGTCGCAGACAGCCGAGGACCATGTCGAGGTTTCCAGGAGACCCAGGAGACCCAGGAGACCCAGGAGACCCAGGAGACCCAGGAGTCCGAGGGGCCCCGGGTTCCCCGACCGGGATGATCTGGGAGAGCTGGTAGAAGCCGCCCGGACGGTGCCTGGTGATCGTGCGCCACATCTCCCGCTGGCCCCACGTGGCCCCGTACACGCCCTCGGCACCGCCGGGAGGGGCGGTGAACGCCAGGTCGACCGTCGTACGGAGCGAACCGGGCGGGCCGGCGGTCATGACGCGGTCTCTTCCGCGAGCAGCCGTGAGTAGTCCGGGAGGTGCGCGGCGGCCTCCCGGAGCGTGTGGTGCAGTTCCTCGATCACGGCCATGTCGAACCCCGTCTCCTCCCAGCGCGCGAACGTGATGCCGAAGCCGAGTTCCTGCCACAGCTCGGTGTTGCGCTCCTCGTGTCCGCCGTACGGTTCGAGCAGTACGGCCGGGGTCGCCGACCAGAGCGAGTCCAGCAGGGTCCCGCCCCCCGGTTTGCTGACGGTGGCGACCGCGGCCCGGGTCAGGTCGAAGGAGCCGTGGTGTCCGGCGCCGCGGGTGAAGCGGGGCGGCTCGCCCGGTACGACGCGGCCGAACGGCGGATAGCCGTCGTCCAGCCACGGATGCCACCCCGGGTCGACCATGAAGGAGCGGACGTCCGGGTCGTCGCCGGACACGTCGGCCTCCTCGTACGCCACGACGTCCAGCGCGAAACCGTGCGCGCGCAACTCCCGCGCGCGCTCCCGGTAGGTGCCGATGCCCCAGCCCCCGCCGTGCACCAGCAGCCGCCGGTCCCGCTCGGCCCAGGGGAGCGCGGGCGCACGGGTGACGGGGATGCTGTACGGAATGCGCCCGCGCGCGGAGTCGGCCAGCCACACATGGCGTACGCCGGGCGCGGGATGCCCGGTCTTCACGAAGGACGGCGAGGCCACCGAGTCCACATGGCAGACGTCGACCGGGGGCGCGTCCGCCCCGTACCGGGACACGTACCGCTCGACGATCGGCAGCCAGAAACCGGAGAACACCACGAACCGGTCGATCCGCTCCGTCCGCCAGACGGCCATCAGCTCCTCGACGGCCCGGTCCGCCACGGTGGCCGACGGGTCGGTCGCCACCCGCTGGCCGGTCAGCGCGAACCGGAAGTCCCGGTGGAACGCCCACTTCATGGCCGCCGTGGTCGTCAACGTGCGCTCCGGCAGCAGCCGTTCCAGTACCCGGACCTCGGCGTCGGCGCCCTGTTCGCGGAGCCGGTCGGCCAGCAGCAGCCCCGGTACGTGCACGCCGAGCGCCACCCCGGAGGTGAGGATCTCGATCACGGCCGGCCCCCGGCCCTGGCCCCTGACAGGGTCGCCAGCTCGGCGCGCAGATGGCGGGCCACGTAGCGGTCCCTGGCCTCCTGCTCGGGACCGGAGAAGCCCCTCGGTACCGCCTCGACCAGCATGATCAGGTAGAGGTAGCAGCGGTAGAGGGCGAGCCGCTGCCGGGTGTCCTCGTCGAACCCGACCCGGCCGCCCGCCGACCGGTACCCGCCGAGGAACGCCTCGTCGCGCTCGATGTCGTCGAACAGGGCCAGGGAGACCAGCTCCGCCAGCGGGTCGCCCCAGAAGGCGCGTTCACCGTCGACGAGCCCGCTGATCCGGGGCGCTCCGGCCGGGGCGGGCCGGTCCACGAGGACATTGCCGTCCCAGAGGTCGAAGTGGACGAGGACGGGCGTCGTCACGGCGTCGAGCGGATCCGCCGCGGCCCGCACCGTCTCCCGGACCCGCGTGACGGGCTCCGGCAGGCGCGCGCCGAAGGTGTCCGCGTCGGCGAGGACGGCGTCCACCATGGCGAGGAACACGGATCGCCAGCCCGGCGGTGACGAGGGAAGAGGGCCGGGCCCCGACGTGGCCCCGGGGTAGCCGAAGGTGGTGCCCGTCACCCGGTGCAGCGCCGCCACCAGCCCGCCCAGCTCACCGCGGAGCGCCGCCCGCTCGCCGTCCCCGATCTCCTCCCGCGCCGCGTGCCAGTTGGTGCCGGGCAGATCGGACATCAGCAGGAAGTCGGTGTCGATCAGCTCGCGGGAGAAGTCCGCGTACACCACCTCGGGCACCGGCGCCCGGCCCGCGGCAGCCGCGTAGAACAGCCCCTCGGTCCGCATGATGCCGCGTTCGTAACTCAGCGTCGGCGTGCCCGGATCGGGCGCGATCTTGAGTACGAGGCTGGGGTGGCCCGGCGTCCCGTCGGCCAGCCGGACGCGGTAGACCGTGTTGAACGTCGCGTCCGACAGCTCGGTGCGCGAGCGCACCAGGCCGGGGTCGACGCCCGCCGCCGCGAGCATCCGGTCGAACTGCCGCTCCCCGGGGCGCCGCTTGTGCAGATTGTTCACCGTGTCTGCCTTTCCGACGCGCGGACCGCGTCCTGGTAGATCGAGGCCATCAGCTCGACGCGCGCGCCGGCCCGCTCCAGCGCGCCGCCGTCGTCAGGACGACGGTCCGACAGCGTCGCCCGGACGCGGTCGAGCTGGGAGTCGTAGTACGCCACCGGGGGGAACGCCCGCACCTGCCTGGCCCCGTCGGCGCGCCGGACCACCAGGTTCAGCGGCAGCGCGCCCCTCGTCGGCAGCAGGAAGTTGCGCAGCCGGACCTCCGCCGTCTCGAAGACGAACGTGTGGCGGGCCTGATGGACCTCACCGACCTCGCAGTGGAGCACCGCCTCCAGGCCGTCCTGCCGGTCGAGGCGGGCCTCGAAGGAACGGTCGCTCCCGTAGGGGCCACCGAACAGCCCGGTGCCGCGCCCCGTCATGCCGCCCAGACCCACGGTCGCCTGGACCGCCTGGAGCCAGTAACTCGCGCAGTCGCGGAAGATCCCGCCGCCCAGCTCCGGGCGCTCCCGGTAGCTGCCCGCCGCAGGAACACCGAAGCGTATGTCGGTCCGCACCGAGCGCAGCCGCCCGTACCGGCCGTCCTCGACCATGGCACGGACGGCGCCCTGCCACGGATGGCCCGCCGTGGGCACCGCCTCCACCACCCGCGCCCCACCGGCCGCCGCGGCCTCCCGGATCGCGGCCAGTTCGGCCGGGCCGAGACAGAGCGGCTTCTCCACGATCACATGGAGCCCGGCCCGCGCCGCGCGCTCCACCCACGGACGGTGCGCCGAGTTGTGCAGCGACACATACACGGTGTTGACGCCGGGGTCCGCCAAGAGGGCCGCGTAGTCGGCGTGCACCTTGGGGATCCCGTGCCGGGCGGCGAACGCGGCGGCACGCTCGGGGTCGCTCGCGGCCACGGCACGCACCCGTACGTCGTCGTACCGTGAGCTGGGCCCCACCACCGCGCGCCCGGCGATCGCCGTCGCCCCGATCAGGCCGATGTCAAGCCGCATCGGCCACCCCGGTCGCTCCGCCGGGCAGGCCACGGGGCGTCATCCCGGCGTCGGCCGCCGCCGCCAGTACCCGGCGCCGCAGCGCGGGCGCGCCGTCGGGGCCGCAGAACAGGGCGTAGTACACCCGGCCGCCGGGGGCCGTCAGCGTACTGCCGCCCAGCAACGTCACTCCGGGGCGCGGGCCGCCTCCGTACAGCACACCGTCCCGGCGCAGCGCGGCGCTCAGATCGGCGATGCCCCGGCCCGGCGGTACGGCGAGGTCCACCTGCCGGAGATGGCCGCGCAGCCCGCCGCCGCTCTCCCGCACCCGCTGGTCGAGGCGGAGCGAGAGCAGGCCGAGGGAGCGGCGCGCGTTGATCTCCAGTACGGGGACGACGGTCCCGTCCTCGACGACCATGGAGTCGACGCCCACCGGCCCCCAGTACCCGGCGCCGGCCAGGGCGTCGGCCACCGCCGCGAGGGTGCCGAAGTAGCCGTCCGCGTCGAGGCGGGCGAGGAAGGCCGGGTCGGCGGGGTGCGAACCGGCGTACCGGAAACGGTGGTTGGCCATCATCAGCACGCCCAGTACGGTGGCCTCGCCGGTGCGGGAGATCCGCAGATGCCCGGAGAAGTCGCACCGCTTGGCGTACCGGCGCTGCACCACCAGCTCGATCCGCCGGCCCGCCGCGACCTGCCGTCCCAGGGTGCGCAGGACCGCGCCGAGCACACCGGGCGCGGCGATCTCCAGGGTGTCCCGGCCCGACACCCCGTACGGGTCCTTCACCAGCACCGGGTACCCGAACTCGGCGACCGCAGAGGTCAGTTCGTCCACCGAGCGGACCACCCGGCCGGCGCCGGGCAGACCGAGCCGCCGGACGAGCGCGTTGGACCACGACTTGGAGTTGACCTCGGCGACCACCGCCACCGGCGGCAGCAGACCGGGTCTGCCGAGCCGGTCGGTGAGGGCGACGGTGTCGGGGAGCACGGCGTAGGGCAGGGCGCCAGGACAGGCCGCGACCCGTTCGCGCGCGGTGCTGTCGGCGGCGATCAGGGCGTCGGCGGTGCGGGGGCGGTCGTCGGCCGCCGCGGCCGGCCGCAGGACGTACGGCTCGAAGTCGATCCCGCACGCGCCCAGCCCCGCGCGCACCTCGGCCGCCATCGGCGTCCGGGTCACCAGCAGATCGCCCGGCGCGCAGAATCCGGCCAGCAGCTCGTCCATCGCGGCCACCGCGCCCGCACCGCCCGGCAGGGTGACCGCGGGCAGGGCGGCCAGCTCCGGGGCCCGCCACCACCGCTCCGCGTCGAACGTGCCCCAGTGCGCCGCCCGGCCCTCCGGAGCCTCCGTGGCCTCCGGGCCGGTCGGTTCCGACGGTTCCGCCGGTTCCGCCGGTTCCGCCGGTTCCGCCGGGGCGCCCCGGCCCGCCGTCACCGCGCCGCCACGCCCAGGCCGGAGACGTAGCCGACGAACTGCCGTACCGACCGCAGATCGTCCAGCCGCAGGTTCTCGTAGTCCAGCTCGATGTCGAAGGCGTCCTCGATCCCCAGCAGGAAGGAGATCACCTGGAGCGAGTCCAGGCCGTACTCGTCGATCAGATCGGTGTCGGGGCCGATCGCGTCCCGCGCGGCGCCGTCCGGCAGCACACCGGCGAGCACATCCTTGATCCTCAGCTCGATCTCGTCCACGGTCACACTCATCCCCACCCTCAGACTCCGTTGAGATACAGAAGAATGCATTTCGAGCAGACCGGCATCATTCCGCCCTCGGCGAGCGTCCGGCGCACCTGGCGGAAGGACTCGCTCTGCCACAGCTCCGTGACCGGCGTGTCGTACAGATTGCCCACGACGAACTCCGGGAAGAACTTGCAGGAGCTGACGTTGCCGTCGGCGTGCACCTCCATCCGGTTCGACACCGCGAGGCACTTGCTGCGCTGCTGCGCCGGACGGGACGTGCCGAGGATGAAGTCCTCGACCTCGTCGATGTCGAGCTGCGGCTGGTACCGCACCCGCACCCGCCAGGGCCGCGCGGCCAGCCGCCGCATGGACTCCCGCAGTACGGGCAGCTGCTCCGTGGGAAGTTGGTAGGTGTACGAGTGCCAGGTGGGCTTCTTCGTGCCGGTGTCCGGCTGGAGCCAGGCGAACGACTTCTCGTACAACTCGTCCATGGCGCCCGCCACTTCGGGGCTGATGTACCAGGGGAACTGGAAGTACACGGTGTTGACGCCGAGTTCCTCCGCCCACTCCATGAACTCGTACATCTTCCCGACGGTGGCGTGCGAGACCATGCACGACAGCGACAGCTCACCGCGGAACCGGCCCTCGCGCTGGAGCCGCAGCATGGTCTCGATGTTCTCCACGGTCCTGCGGAACGTGCCCTTGCCGCGCAGCGCCTCGTGGTCGTCGCCGAGACCGTCCAGACTGACCAGCAGGTTGAGGTTCTCGCCGATGCGGAGCAGATCGTCCAGCTTCCGCTTGAACAGCAGCCCGTTGGTGCACATGTTGACCGTACGGGGGTACCGCTCCAGCAGCGCCGCGACCTCGCCGAACTTGCTGTGCATCAGCGGCTCGCCGCCCCACAGGAACAGCTTGGAGCGTACGGGGGCGGTGGCGGCGAGCACGTCCTCGACGACGGACAGATCGAGTTCCGTACGCTGCCGGGCGGGGCTGAAGTCACGGAAGAAGCCCTGCTCGTTCCACTGGTAGCAGTGCGAGCAGCGCAGATTGCACCGGTAGGTGAGCTGGAGACTCACCTCCTGCGGCAGCGGGGCCGCGTAACCGGGGTCGGCCAGCAGGTTCTTGCGTGCGCGCGAGCGGATCGACACCGTGTGCTTGATGTCGGCGAACTCCTTCGCCGTCAGTGTCTTGGTGGTCGTCGGATGCATGCTTCATCTCCTCACTCCGGGCGCCCGGACTCGGTGAGCCCGGCCGGCGCCATCAGCGCGTCGTCGTTGAGCAGCGGTTCCTTTCTGAAGAGGAGGACGCTCGCCGCCGCGAGCAGGCCACCCGCGGCGATCACCACTCCGAGCCCGGCCGCCCAGCCCAGCCAGGCGCTCAAACCCCCGCCGGCGAGGCCGCCCGCCAGGGAGCCGAGCGGCACCGTGGAGAAGCTGAGCGTCCTGGTCACCGCGTGGACGGTCGACTGCCGGCCCGGCGGGGCCAGCGCCTGCCGCAGGCTCGCGTCCAGCACGCCCCAGACCGACAGCCACACCGCGGAGAAACTCCGCACCAGGACCAGCACGGGGACCGCCGCCGGCGTCCAGAGGAGACAGAGCGGCACGGCCAGCCACGACACACCCTCAAGGCCGGTGAGCAGCAGGGCGCGCCGGGTACCGAACCGGCCGATGATCCGGGACGCCAGCACGGCCCCGGCCAGCGCGCCGACCGCGCCGGACGCCATCAGCAGCCCGCCACCCACACTGGAGAGCCCGAGCCCCCGGTACGCGAAGAGCAGCAGTACGGCGTCCACCGCCCCCGTACCGAAGCCGCGCAGCGCGGCACGGCCCACCAGCAGCCGCAGCAGCGGATGGTCCCGGACGAAGCGCAGCTCCCGCCCGACCCGTGCCCACACCGGCTCGCGCGGATACGGCCGTACGGGCAGCTTCTCCACGGCGCGCACCGGCGCGCGGGCCGCGGCCGACAGCAGGAACGGCGCCGCGGCCAGCGCCGCCGCCGGGGTCGGCCCCACCACCCCGAAGACCACCCCGGCCAGCGCGGGACCGGCCAGCTTGGTCAGGCTGTCCGCGCCGGAGAGCCGGGAGTTGGCGGCGACCAACTGCTCGCGGCCGACCAGGGACGGCAGATAGGACTGGCCGCCGATGTCGAAGAACACGGTGGCCGCGCCCGCCACCGCGACGGCCACCACGAGGTGGGTCAGGGTGAGCCGGCCGGCCAGCGCGGCGACCGGCACACTGACGAAGGCGGCGAACCGGACCAGCTCCGCGGCGACCATCACACCCTTGCGGCGTACGTGCGCCAGGGCGACCCCGGCGACCAGCCCGAGCGCCGGATAGGCGAGCCAGCCCGTCGCGGACAGGATCCCCACCTGCGCGCCGGAGGCGCCGAGGCCCAGGATGGCGACGCTCTGCACGGTGAACGCGGTGAGCCGGTCCCCGAGCCCGCTCATCGTCTGCCCGAACCAGAACCACCGGAACCCGTCGGGCAGTCGGGCAGTCACGGACTCTGCCCGTACCCTCTCGGAGCCTCCGGCATCGGCGGCCTTCTCGGCGCGCTCGGTGTACTCGGCGTCCTTGGTGTGCTCGGCGCCGTCGGCCCGCGCCGTGAACCCGCTCATCCGCCCGCGGATCCGCAGGACGGCCCGTACAGGCATAACGCGGCGGGTGCGTCCACGCCTGTCCTCATGCCCCTCATGAACCCTCCGAACTGCCCCCGAGGGGGTGCTGCGGATGCGTGTGAGTGTGCGTGATCGTGAGCGCTGCCGAAGCTATCTGAGAGCGCTTCCAAGGGTCAAGGGTGCCTCAAGGGGCGGGAGTTGCACCGAAGCCGCCCCCGAGCCCGTGCGCCGGCGTTACGCGGGACGGGATCCGGCCGTTGCGTCGCCGGAGTCGGCGCACGACACTGGGAAAGCGGGGCCGCGCGCCCAGTGAGGAAGTGCCCTATGCGTCAGAACGACAACACCGGAGACGAATACGACCGGGACGAAAGCGGCCGGGACGAGTACGACGGGGAGGACGCGGAGGTCGTCGCCGCGGAATCGGACGACTACACCGAGGGCGACGTGGTCGACGAAGGGCCGTCGGATGTGTATTTGGACGTTCCGGTGCTCAACATCGACGAGATTCACCTGGATGTGCAGGACCTGCGCGCCCATGTCTCCCTTCAGGCCGAAGTCCTTGATCTGCTCAAGCTGAATGTCGGTGCCGATGTCGCGCTGGGTTCGGTCGATCTCGACATCAAGGGTGTTGAGGCGCAGGCGCAACTGAAGGTACGCCTCCATAATGTCGCGACCATCGTCAACCGTGTACTGACGACGGTGGACCGGAACCCGCAGATTCTGGAGCAGTTGAGCAGGGGTTTGGGGCAGGCGGTCGAGGAAGTCGGTACGGGAGCGGGGGACGCCGTCAAGGAGATCGGCGGGGGAGCGGGTGAGGCGGTGGAGGATGTCGGGCACGGTGCGGGTGAGGCGGTGGAGGATGTCGGGCACGGTGCGGGTGAGGCGGTGGAGGATGTCGGGCACGGTGCGGGTGAGGCGGTGGAGGATGTCGGACATGGCGCGGGTGGGGCCGTGCAGGACATCGGCGAGGGCGCCGAGGACACCGTCAAGACCGCCGGGAGGAGCGCGGGCGAAGCCGTCGAGGACATCGGCGGGGATGTGGGCGACACGGTGAAAGACGCTGGTCGGGACGTGGGGGACGTCGCGGGGAGCGCGGGCAGGAAGGCCGCCGACGACACCGCGGGCGCGGCTGAGGCCGCGACGCCGGACAGCTCCGAGGCGACCGCCCCGGCACACAGGCGCACCCGGAACCCCGCGGACGGCGGGTCTGCGGACGGCGGGCCCGCGCGGCGGAGTGCTGCGGCGACGAAGGACGGCCGGAAGCCGGTCAGGACCTCCGAGGCGCGTCGAGGCGAATCCGGCGACCGACGACGGAACACGCGGAGAGCCAGGACAGCCGCGCGCCGCGACGCGCACAAACGCTGATTTCCGCGGCGTTCGCCCGGCGGAACGCCCCGTCGAAGAGCGGCCGACGCGGGGTACGGGGAACGCGCTCACCCGAATGGCGTGATGCGGATGCGCGGAGGAGAGTGGAGAAAGGGGTGTGACCGCCCGGGGAGATTCTCATAATTTCCTCCCGACGGTGGCATTCCCCTCTGCTTGTCGGAAGCCCCTGTCTTCGGGAAGGTGAGTTGGGCCATGACAGTCAACGAAGCCAAATCGACAGCGATGTCGAGCGGCCACCATGGCGCCGTCGAGGGAAAGACGACGATCGCGGACTCGGTGGTGGCCTCCATAGCCGGTATCGCGACGCGTGACGCGTCCGGGGTCTATGCGATGGGCGGCGGAATCTCCCGGACGCTCGGAGCCGCCAGGGACAGGATGTCCCGGTCCGACGACGTCACGCGCGGTGTGCGGGTGGAAGTCGGCGAGAAGCAGGCCGCCGTTGATGTCGGCGTGGTGGTGGAGTACGGATACCCGATTCCCCGGACCACCGAGGAGATCCGGTCCGGTGTTTCCGACGCGGTCGAGAGGATGACCGGGCTGGATGTCGTCGAGGTCAACATCGGTGTCCTCGACGTCCACGTACCGGGTTCCGACGACAACGACGATGACGACAGAGGCGATTCGTCCCGCACGCGGTAACGGTCGGCTTCGCCGAGACGACTGACCGGAGAACGGCCGGGGTTCATGCGCCGGTCGTACGCCGAGACCTGGCGAAGGTGGATTGACCCATGGAAGATCAGACGAAACTGGCTCTGGGGGCTGCCGTCCTCGGCGGATACGTACTGGGCCGGACCAAGAAGGGCCGGCTCGCCCTGACGGTGGCCACCGTCGTGTCCGGGAGAGGGCTCGGTTTCAGCCCCCGGGAACTGGCCGCCGGGGGAGCGCGCCGCCTGGCGGAGATGGAGCAGGTCGCGGGGTTGAAGCAGCAACTCCGCGAGCAGGGCATGGCAGCCGCCGGCAGTGCGCTGTCCGCGGTCACCGACCGCGCGATGGGGTCGCTGGCCGACACGATCAGTGGGCGCACGACGCGCCTCGGCCAGAAGGACGAAGAAGCCGAGGGAGAGGACGAGGAAGAGGAGGAAGAGGAGGAAAACGAGAAGGACGAGGAAGAAGAACCGCCGCCCGCGAGGCGTCGGCGGTCCTCCCGCCCCTCCGGTACCCGATCGGCGTCGGCGAAGAAGGCCCCGGCCAAGAAGCCGGCCGGGAAGAAGGCCGCGGCGCCCGAGAAGAAGACGAAGAAGACCGCATCTCCCCGCTCCAGCCGCCGGAGGTGACTCGGTATGACCAGCACGCAGAAGGACACCGCCGAGGCCACGACCTCGAACGCCGGCCGGGTGCGTGAGGAACTCGCCCACTACGTCAGCGCCCGGCTGGAACGTACCGTGGGCCGGCTGGGCGACAAGCTGACCGGCCTGACAGGACAGTTGACGGACATCGCGGAGAACGGCGGACAACTGCCCGCGATCGGCTCCCGCATTCTGCACGGCGATTCGCCTGTCGGCTCCCTGCTCTCCGAGAAGGCGAAATCGGTCAAGGACTCCGTGGTGGACAAGGCCAAGGACCTGACGGGCAGCGGCGGCCGACCGGGCAGCGGGGACGTGAAGGTGACGAACATCGTCGAAGTCCTCGATGTGGGAGTGCCGTTGAGAACGGCGTACGACCACTGGACCGCGTACGACGAATTCGCCGGCTTCACCAAGGGCGTGTCACACGTGTCGAAGGACGACGACGACGACACGAGCAGCGACTGGAAGACCAAAGTGGGCCCGTCCACCCGGAGCTTCCAGGCGACCACCCTGGAACAGATCCCGGACGACCGGATCGTATGGACCTCCGAGGGCTCGAAAGGCACCGTTCAAGGGGCCGTCAGCTTCCATGAAATGGCGCCGAACCTGACCAGGATCGTGCTGGTGGTCGAGTACTACCCGTCGGGTTTCTTCGAGAAGACCGGCAACATCTGGCGGGCTCAAGGACGCCGTCTGCGGCTGGACTTCAAGAACTTCCAGCGGTACGTCACGCTCACCGACGAGGAGCCGGAGGCGTGGCGCGGCGAGATCCGGGACGGCGAAGTCGTCCGCACACACGAAGAGGCGATGGAAGAGGAGGGGACAGAGGAAGAAGGGCAGGACGACGACGAGCAGGACGAGGAAGAACAGCAGGACGAGGAAGAACAGCAGGACTAGTGAGTAGACCTCGGGGCCCGGGGACGGCGGGGCGCGGTGGGAGGCTTCGCGCTACGTCAGATTGCGACGACGCGGACACGGGGCCGCACAGCATGAGGATGTCCTCGGGGTCCGACGTCAGGACGGTCCTCGACGCCGGGCCGATCAGGACCCGGTCAGGAGCGCCCGGCCGTACCGCGGGGCGGCGTGCAGGTGGTCGCGCAGCGTCGGCCCCTCGTAGTCGAGGTGGAACAGCCCACGCTCCTGAAGGATCGGCACCACACCGTCGACGAAGGCGTCGATGCCGTCGTGGAAGGCGTCGATCTCCAGCGAGAACCCGTCGCAGGCGCCGGCCTCGAACCACTCCTGCATGTGGTCGGCGATCTTCTCGGGAGTGTCGGCGACGACGGGGTGGTAGTCGATGACGCCGTGCGCGATCACGTCGCGCAGTGTCCAGCCCTCGCGGACGATCTTGAGGGCGTGCCCGGAACGCGGGTCGGACCGGTTCGCCACAGCACGCTTCAGCATCGGCTGCGGCACGGGCTTGTCGATGTCGGCCCCGTTCAGGGGCAGGCCGATCATCGCGCCGAGGTAGCGGACCCGCTGGTCCAGGTCGATGGATTCGTCGAGACGGCGGCGTCTGGCCAGCGCCCCCTCCTTCGTGGCCCCGACGGTCGGCATCAATCCGGGGAAGAGCTTCACGGCGTCGGCCCCACGCCCCGCCTGCACAGCGGCCGCGCGCAGTGTCCGCCGGTGGGCGCGCGAGGCCTCGATGTCGTAGGGATTCGCATACACGCCATTGGCGTACCGTGCGGCGATCTCCAGCCCCGCCGCACCCCCTCCGGCCTGGAAGATCACCGGCTGACCCTGCTCCGACGGCGGTATGGGCAGGGGGCCGCGGGAGGCGACGTGCTGACCTTGAAGATTGACGGGCTGGATCTTCGAGGCGTCGGCGTAGACGCCGCTCTCGACGTCCGCGATCAGTGCGTCCTTCGCCCAACTGCCCCACAGCGCCTCGACGAGCTGGATCATCTCGTGTGCTCGGGCGTACTTTTCGGCCCGCGGCGGGATCGGCGCGCCGAAGTTCTCCGCCGCGGCCGGGTTCGAGGTCGTCACCGCGTTCCAGCCGATCCGGCCATGGCTCATCACGTCGAGAGCCTTGAACTGGCGAGCCAGATTATAGGCTTCGTTGAACGTGGTGGACGCGGTGGCGATCATGCCGATCCGGCTGGTCTCGCGTGCAATGGACGCCATGACCACGATCGGGTCGAGCGGCATCATGGTGGGCTGATGAGTCAGGTCGACGTCGAGCACGGGCGTGTCGGCCAGGAAGAGGAACTGAAGCTTCCCCCGTTCGGCGGCCTGAGCATGCCGCACCATCGCGTCCATGTCGACGTAGGAACTCGGGTCCGCGCCGGGCAGCCGCCACGCGCCCGGCTGGTTGCCGAAGCCGTTGGTCATCTGTACGCCGAGAATCATCTGCCGGTCTGCCATGATTCCTTCCTTATGCGGAGACAGTCTCCGTCTGTGCGGGTCGACTATACGGAGACCATCTCCGTATAGCGAATCGCGCGCCTGCCGCACGCCGCCGAGGGAGGGGTCTGCGGCCGTGCGGTCGGCGAACCCCGGGTTCGTCATGGCGGCAGCCGCGTGGAGCTCGGCGTTGTGGCGGGGGTCAGGGGATTTCAGGTGGGGAGCGGCGTGTGGATGCCGAATGAGCGCTGGTGGTACGTGAGAGGGCGCCCTTCGTCGACCTCGCCGACCTCGCCGGCGACGACGTGGGCGAGCGGAAGGCTGTGGTCTCCGGCGGTCGCGAAGTCGGTGACCTCGCGGGCGACCCGTCCCGGGGAGTGCGGCAGCCGGGGCAGGCCCGCGCTCGGCGTCCAGTCGGCCCCGTCGAATTTGTCGCTGCCCGAGCGGGCGAAGGTGGTGGCGAGGGCGGTCTGGCCTGCGCTCCTCGGGAGCCGAGGCCGGCCAGGAGTGTTGGATGGTGGCGAGGTCGCCGCGGTGGCGGCGTGAGGTTGCCGCCGCCGCGGGGTGTGTCCGTCGCCATGGAGTCTGTGGCGAGTGGCGCCAACGGTAATGAGGAGATAGTCTCCGTTTTGTGGAGCGGGTGATGCGGAGGCGATCTCCATATTGTCAACAGGAGGTGTGAGGGTATGAATGTCTCAGGTGTGGACGGACGTCGGCCGCGGACGGACAAGCAGCGCAATCGCACGCATATCCTTGAAGTGGCGCAGCAGTTCTTCGCGGAGCACGGCATCACCGGTTCCATGGACGCCATCGCCAAGCGGGCGGGTGTCGGCCCGGGCACGCTCTACCGGCACTTCCCCAACCGTGAGGCGCTGCTCGCCGCTCTCCTGCAGGCTCGTGACGAAGAGCTGGAGTTGCGTCGCGCCGCCATTCAGCGCGAGGAGACCGATTCCAGCGCCGCGCTCACCCAGTGGCTGGACTCGCTGGGCGAGTGGGTGACCGCTTTCGACGGCCTGCCCGAACCTCTGCGGGCCGCGCTGACCGAGAGCACCTCCCCGCTGGCGATCACCTGCCAGGGTTTCATCACGACCACCGAGGAGTTCCTCCACGCGGCCCAGCGCGACGGCGGCGCCCAGCCGTGGGTACGGGGAAGAGACTTGTTTCTCAGCACGCTCGCCACAGCGTGGGTGCGTAGTGCCGCCATGGCCGACGAGTCATCGCCCCAGGCACTCAAAACCCTCATGCGGTCCGGATGGCGGACATCCACGAACGGGCGGTGACGCTCCGGGCGCCCAGGCGGCTCTCTGAAGTCGGCTTGATGCTCGTCGCCGCTCGACGTGGCGTGTGCTGACCGCGGCCCGGCTCCCGTTTTCGCTGTATCAATCGGTACAAGGAGAGGCAATATGAAGATCGGCATTTTGGGCGTTGGTCACATCGGCAAAACGTTGGCCCAGCGGCTGAGCGAGGCCGGACATGGTGTGAAGGTGGCCAACTCGCGTGGCCCGGAAACGATTGGGGCCGACGTGCTGGCGTCGGGCGGACGCGCTGTCACGGCGGCGGAAGCCGTGGTGGACGTGGACGTGGACGTCGTCATCCTCTCGATTCCGATGAACCGTCTTCCACGGATCGCACCGCTCATCGCTGACCTGCCGGCCGGCACGGTCGTCATCGACACGTCGAACTACTATCCGGCTCGGGACGACCGGAACGAGAGCATCGACGCCGGCCAGGTGGAGAGCCTCTGGGTCGCCGAACAGTTGGGCCGCCCGGCGGTCAAGGCGTGGAACTCGATCGGCTCGGACTCGTTCGCGAACAAGGGCAAGCCTGCGGGAAGCCCGGATCGCATCGCCCTCCCTGTTGCCGCCGACGGGGACAGCGACCGCCAACTGGCCATGACACTCGTCGAGGACACCGGGTTCGACGCATTCGATGCCGGGACGCTCGCGGAATCGTGGCGCCAGCAGCCCGGTACGCCCTGCTACTGCACAGACCTCACCCGCGAAGAGATGCCCGCCGCGCTGGCGGCAGCAGACGCGAAACGATCGCCGAAACGGCGCGACCTGGCGGTTGCCGCGATCCAGGAGAGGGTCGGGGACGCCGCGACGAACCCCGACGCGGACTACAGCGTCCGTCTGAGCCGAGCGCTCTACATGTGACTCGTTGGACGCCGTGAGTGCCGCTACACCGGCAGGACAACGGGAGAAGAGCGGAACGCGGACGATCGGTTCCTTCTCGGGCCAAGCGGCCCGGGTCGGCGTGCGGGGGCCGCCACGGCGGCCGTCAGGGCGACGGCCGCCAGCAGGAGCGGACAGATGGTCACGCGGCGGGCTCCCTCTCCGGAACCACCCGCGTCCGGGCGGGCAGGGCGAGGCGGCGCGCGGTGAACACGCTGCCCGCGATCAGGGCCGCGGCGGTGATCAGCAGTGTGAGCATGTAGCCGTGGTCGAACGCGTTGTGGGCCGCGTCCAGCAGTGAGTCCGCCCGGTCGGCGGGCAGGTCTCCGGCGGTGGAGCGGGCAGCGTCCAGACTGTCCTTCGCCGTGTCCGGAACGCCGGAGGGCAGGTGGACCGTACTGGTGTAGAGGGAGCCGAGGACACTGCCGAGGATCGCGACACCGGACAGACTGCCGAGTTCGTACGAGACCTCCTCCACCGAGGCGGCCATCCCGGCCCGATGGGCCGGCGCGTTACCCATGATCGCGGCCGACGCGGCGGTCATGGCGAGGCCCATCCCGGCTCCGGCGACCATGAGACCGGGCACGATCCACACGGGGTGGTCGGGGTGGACGGCGACCACCGACACCACGCCCGGGGTCAGGATCAGAGTGAGCAGGACTCCGGCCGCGCCGGTCAGCAGGCCGCCGACGATCAGGGGACGGGGGCCGGTGCGGTACACGAGTCCGCCGGCGACGACTCCGGAGGGCAGACAGCCGGCCGCGAACGCCGCGACCAGCAGCCCCGCGTGCAGCGGGGTGAGATCGAGGACAAGCTGCAACCGCTGCGTGAGCACCAGTTGGATCCCGGCGGTCGCGAACATCGCCAGTGCGGCGGCCACCATGCCGGACAGGATCCGGGGGTCGCGCAGCAGCACGAAGTCGAGCAGCGGATGCGTCTGGTGGCGCTGGCGGCGTACGAACAGGGTGAACCCGACGGCCGCGGCCAGGAGCGCGATCACGATGTGCAGCGGGTCCGGGCCGGGCTTCGTGGCTTCCTTGACCGCGTAGACGAGGCCGACGAGGCCGACCATGATCTGTACGGACGCGATGAAGTCCCAGGGCTTGTCCGAGCGGCCCGACGCGCTGGGCGCGAGTACGGCGCCGGCGATCAGGGCGAGGACCACCACGGGCACGTTGATCAGGAAGACCGAGCCCCACCAGAAGTGCTCGATGAGCAGGCCGCCCAGGATCGGGCCGAGCGCGGTGCCGACCACCGACATCGTGCCCCACACACCGATCGCGATGTTCCGCTCGCGCTCCTCCTCGAAAGTGGTGCGGATCAGCGACAGAGTGGCCGGCATCATCGCGGACGCGCCCACCGCCAGGAAAGCCCGGGCCGCGATCAGCACGCCGGCCGAGGGCGCGAACGCCGCCACCGACGAGGCGATACCGAACAGAACCAGACCGGCCAGGAACATGCGCTTGTGCCCGACGCGGTCGCCGAGTGTGCCCGCGCCCAGCAGCAGCCCGGCCATGACCAGCGGGTACGCGTTGATGATCCACAACTTCTGTGAAGCGTCCGCGTGCAGTTCCTCCGTCAGCGTCGGCAGCGCGGTGTAGAGCACGGTCATGTCGACCGAGATCAGCAGCAGACCCACCGCCACGGTCACCAGCAGCCACCAGCGTTTCGTGCCGCTCATGTTTTCGCCCGTCTTTCGTATCGCGTTGATCAACTTGGCCATGACGGTCGAGCGCCCCCCCGGCGAACACGGCCGGAGGGCACGGTGGAGTGCCGGACGGGCACGGCCGCCGAGGTCAGGTGGCGTCGGTGTGCTCCGCCTCGGTCAGGGCCACCAGCCTCTGCCGTAGGGCTTCCCGGACCGGCTCGGACACGGGGACGCCGCTGGTGGCCTCGTACAGCCACAGCCCGTCGGCCGCCAGCCGGGCCAGGAGCAGGTCGATGTCGTGCGGGTCGGCCGATCGTGTCGGCGGGGCCCAGCGATTCATCAGGTCGTTCCACACCTGGGCCAGCTCCGGGTGGGTCACCGACTCGACCATGAAGGCGAGATCGGCCTTGCTCGCCCCCGCCTCGGTACCCACCCGTGCGTAGGCGGCGGTGGTCTCGCGCGCCGACGCCTCTTCGAGCGGCTTGCCGAGTTCGGCCGCGAGCCGCTCCTCCCACGCGCCGGTCAAGTGGCGCTGGATCGCGAGCAGAAGCTCCTCCCGCGTGCGGAAGTGATACATCAGCCCGCCCTTGGTGACGCCGGCCTCCTCGGCCGCCGACTCCAGCGTCAGGCCGGTGATGCCTTCGCGCTCCGTTACACGGATCGCGGCATCCAGGATCAGATTCCTCGAACTCGGTCGCATATCTGAACTGTACCATCCGGAAGGTATAGTTACTGGGCTGTGGCTTTACGCTCTCGTTCGGTTACCGGTGTTCCTTGCCCGGCCGGCGGGCTCATACGACGCGGAAGTTCGCCATCATCGCCATGTCCTCGTGCTCCAGGTTGTGACAGTGGAACATGTACCGGCCGCGATAGCCGGTGAACCGGGCCAGTACGTCCACGGTCTCGTACGGACGTACGTCGACGGTGTCCTTCCAGCCGTGTTCGTGAGCTGCGGGAGGGCGGCCGTTCCGTGCCTCCACCTGGAAGTGCGCGAGATGCAGGTGGACCGGGTGGTGGAAGTCGCTGGTGAAGCGCCAGCGCTCGACGGTGTCCAGGCGTGGCGTGGCCAGGTACCGGTTGGTGGAGAAGGGGTGCCCGTTGATCGTCCAGGCGTGGCCGCTGCCGCTCGGCGCGGTCATCCGGAAGTCGAACCGGCGGGTGGCCGCCACGCGTGCCTCGCTCAGGGATTCGATGTCCGCGAGCCGATCGGGTATGCGGGACGCGTCGCGTACTTTGCGGGTCACACGGAAACGCATGACGTCGCCGATGCCGCCGCCGGCCAGGGTGTTGACCAGGGTCACGGCGGTGCCGGGCCGCCAGCGCGAGAAGTCGACGACGACCTCGGCGCGTTCGGCCGGAGCCAGGGTGACGGTGTCGAGTTCCTCGGGGCGGGCCAGCAGCCCGACATCGCTCGCGACCTGTACCAGCGGCCCGCCAGGCTCCAGCTTCAGACGGTAGCGGCGGGCGTTGGAGGCGTTCAGTATCCGGAAGCGGTAGCGAGCGGCGTCAACCTCCAGCTCCGGCCAGGGGGCGCCGTTGACGAGCGTGACATCGCCCATCACTCCCTCCATGTAGGGCTCCTCGACGCCGGGCTTGCCCTTGAGGGAAGGATCCAGTGAGGGATACCGGAAGGAGCCGTCCTCCTCGAACGCGCGGTCGCAGATCATCAGGGGGATGTCCCGCTCTCCCCCAGGCAGCGGCAGGGCCTGTTCCACGTCGTCGCGCACGAGGAAGAACCCGGCCAGACCGCGCCATACCTGCGGGGCGCTGAAGTCCATGCGGTGGTCGTGGTACCAGAGGGTCGCCGCATGCTGGTCCAGCGGATAGACGTACTCCTTGGCCCGGACCGAGGTGCGCCAGGCATCCGTCGGCATGTGCATCCCTCCGTGGTCCTTTCCGGCGCCGGCGTGCTGATGCCGCCAGCCCTCGGGGGTGACGATGTCGGTCGGGTAGCCGTCGGAGCCGGGCGGGGTGACCCCGCCGTGCAGGTGTGTGGAAGTAGGTACGGGAAGCTCGTTGACCACGGTCACCCGGGCCTCGCGGCCCGAGCGGCCGACGATCGTCGGCCCAGGGAACTGCCCGTCGTAGCCCCACACCTGGGTACGCGTCCCAGGCAGGATTTCCCGATCGGCGACGCGCTGCACGATCTCGTACCGGTCCACTCCGCCCGCACCGCTCACCGGCCGGGCCACCTCCGGTACGGGCAGTGACGTCCGGAACGGTTGGGGGAGCCTCGCCCGGCTGGTGAGCAGTTCGGCCGTGGTCTCCCGGCCCGTGGAGCGCACGGCGACGCCACCGCCGACCGCCGCGGCCACCACGGTGCCGCCCGTCACACTCAGAAATGCCCGGCGGCTCAGCCCGCGCAAGCCGCTCATCGGGCCTCCCCCGCGAGCGCGGGCGCGTCGGCCGGGGCCGGCCGGGCGTCGGTGAGGACGACGAGCAGGACCAGCATGGCGAGCGCCGCCGTCGTGACGCCGATGAACACGTGCGGCGCCACCACGCGGGCCATTCCCAGGCCGATCTGGCCGGCCGTCATCACCAGGACGAGCGTGGACAGCGTCGACAACTGCCAGGTGGCCGGCCGCCCCGCCCGCCGATGCGCCCTGAACTCCATTACGGCGAAGACGAGTTGGACGAGCGCGACCACGGAGAGGATCCCGCCGACGGCGCTGTGGACGGGGAGCAGATCGACATCACCGGTCACGAAGAGACCGGCCAACAGGCCCTGGGCCAAAGTCATCAGCAGGAAAAGAGTCGCGGTCACCCGCAGCGCCCATGTTGTCCACGGGACTGCGGGAGTTTCCTCGGCCAGCATGAACATCCTTCCGGTCGTTCGGTTCGCGCAGGGGTTTCCCGACGGGAGGCGGCACGTCCTCCACTCGCGAACAGGGCCCCGGCGGCAGATTCCGGCCGGGTACGGCTTGTCCCCCGGCCTTCACCGGCAGGGCCTCTCGCGGTCCGCACGGATCGCGCGGAGATCTGCGGCGATGGCCTCAGGATGGCCAAACTGTACCATCCAGAAGGTGTAGTTACGCTTCCGTCGCGGCGCCGGCACGGGGGAGGGAGTGCGGGGGAGGCGTGGGGCGCTGCTGTTCCGTCAGCCCTGGAACGTGCCGGTGCCCGGTGGCCGGAACTGTGTGACTCACCGTAAGGCATATAACGATTTGGCAACGCGCGGGGTGTAGGGCCGGTAGGGTTCGTCTCGGGAAACGCCGTCCGTCGCCATGCCTTCCGTCGCGCGCTCCATGACCTGACTGTCCCAGCGTCAGCTCATGCGCCGGCCCTTGTGGTGACAGGTGACATGGGTGTCGCTTTGTGTCCTGTGAAAGCGGAAATCACTGTGCGCAATCCCTCCACTCACGTCGGCGAGTATTCGCTCGTTGTCGCGGAACGGGTCGAATCCGCCGACGACGTGGTCTCTCTCGTCCTTCGCCACCCTGGTGGCGAGTCGCTCCCGTCCTGGCAGCCCGGCGCCCATATCGACCTGTTGCTCGACGGCGGCTTGGTCCGCCACTACTCGCTGTGCGGTGACCCCGGTGACCGGTTGTCGTGGCGGATCGGTGTGCTGCGCGTCCCGGAGGGCCGCGGTGGCTCGGCGTATGTGCACGGCGCGCTGCACGCCGGGGCGCCGGTGCGGGTGCGTGGGCCGCGCAACAACTGCGCGCTCCGGCCCGCCGGCCGCTACCTGTTCGTGGCGGGCGGCATCGGCATCACGCCGGTGCTGCCGATGATCGCCGCCGCCGAGGAGCGGTGCCGCGCGTGGCCGGCCGGGGCGCTACGGGTGGAACGCTTCCGGGCCAAGGAGCAGCCGGAGCAGGAGGCGTCGGCGGACGCCGACACGTTCGAGGTGGTCCTGTCCCAGACCGGGCACACCCTTCAGGTGCCTCCGGGGAAGAGTGTGTTGAAGGCCGCGCGGGAGGCCGGGGCAGATGTCCCGTACTCCTGTGGAGAGGGCATCTGCGGCACCTGCGAGACCGAGGTGCTGGAAGGCGAACCGGACCACCGGGACTCCGTGCTCAGCGCGGAAGAGCGGGAGTCCGGCGAGACGATGATGATCTGCGTCTCCCCCTCCCTCGGCCCCCGGCTGGTCCTCGATCTGTGACGGCCGCGTCCCCCCTTCGCTTCGGCGGTCCGGGACCGGCCCCCCCGGCGACCGGATGAAACGCACCCCATGTACCCAAGCGGCCCCACATACCCAAGCCCCCCCGTGCCCAGGAACCGATGGAGTCACCATGGCTATGACTGAACGTGTCGATCTGAGTCGTCTCAGCGCCCCGGTAGGCGGGTCCGGGCGGCTGACCGGCCACCTGGCCCGGCCCGAAGGATCCGGCCCCTGGCCCGGTGTCGTCGTGGTGCACGAGGCGCTCGGCGTCGACGACGTCATGGTGCGGCAGGCGGAACGGCTGGCCCGCGCCGGCTATCTGGCCCTGATGCCGGACCTGTTCACGCAGGGCGGGGTCCGGCGCTGCCTGATCCCCACCATGCGGGCGTCGCTGGCCGGCCACGGGCGGGCGTACCAGGACATCGCGGCGGCCAGGGCCTTTCTCACCGGGAGCGCCGAGTGCACCGGAGCCGTGGGCATCATCGGCTTCTGCATGGGCGGTGCCTTCGCCCTCATGTCCGCGGCGGGCGGCGGCTTCGACGCGGCCTCCGCCAACTACGGGATGCTCCCCAAGGACCTGGACCACGCGCTGTCCGGGGCCTGCCCGGTCGTCGCCAGCTACGGCGGACGGGACCGGATGCTCAAGGGCGCCGCGGACCGGCTGGACGCGGCGCTCGACCGGGCCGGCGTCGTGCACGACGTGAAGGAGTACCCGGGCGCCGGGCACGCCTTCCTGAACGACGCGGAGGTCGGCCCGCGCCTGCTGCGCCCGCTGTTCCGGGTGACCGGCATGGGCCCCGACCCGGAAGCCGCCGCCGACGCGTGGCGGCGCATCGAGACCTTCCTCGACACCCACCTCAAACAGTCGGCGACCGCCGGGTGACGTACGGCATCCGTCCGTACCCCCACGGTCCTCGGCACCCCGAAGGCACCACAGAACCTTGCGCCGACGGGCTGACCGGGGGATCCAGGGGGCGGGCGCGAGGGCCCGCCTCCCGGGCCCCACCCGCCTCCCGGGCCCCACGTCGTGACACCTCGCGCCCGGAAACAACCCGAAGGACTGGCTGAACAGCAACCATGAGCGACACAAGCCGCACACGCGAAGCAAGGGACACGACAGCCGGCGGGCCCGGATCACGCGCCGCCAACCCATGGGCGGCGCTGGCGGCCCTGTCGCTGGGGCTGTTCATGATCGTGGTGGACACGTCGATCGTGTCGGTGGCGGTGCCGACCATGGTGCGCGACCTCAACACCGGTCTCAACGCGGTGGTGTGGGTCACCAGCGTCTACCTGCTCACCTACGCGGTACCCATGCTGTTCACCAGCCGGCTCGGTGACCGCTACGGCCCGAAGCGGGTGTTCGTCGCGGGGCTGGCCGTGTTCACCGCCGCCTCCCTGTGCGCCGGACTGTCCACGGGCGTGGAGACGCTGATCGCCGCGCGCGCGGCGCAGGGCCTGGGCGCGGCGCTGCTGACCCCGCAGACCTTGGCCCTCATCACCCACCTGTTCCCGGGCGGCGACCGGGGCCGGGCGATGGGCGTCCTGGGCGGAGCCTCAGGCCTGGCCACCGTCACCGGCCCGCTGCTGGGCGGGGTGTTGGTGGACGGACTCGGCTGGCAGTGGATCTTCTACGTCAATGTCCTGGTCGGCACCGCGACACTGGCCCTGAGCCTGCTGGTCATCCCCGACCGGCGCCCACGGCGCGCACACCGCTTCGACCTGCCCGGCATCCTGCTCTCCGGCTCCGGACTGCTCCTGATCGTGTTCGGCATCCAGAACGGCCGGGCGTACGACTGGGGCCAACTCGTGGGCCCGGTAGGGGTGTTCCACGTCATCGCGGTCGGCGTGGCGCTCCTCGTCGCCTTCGTGGTCTGGCAACGCGTCAACCGGCGCGAACCACTCGTACCCCTGCGTGTCTTCGCCGACCGCAACTTCTCCATGGGCGCCCTGACCACCGCCGTCCTCGGCTTCACCCTGACCGGGATGTTCCTGCCCCTGGTCATCTACCTGCAGTCCGCACTCGGCCTCTCCCCGACCGACGCGGGGATCGTCACCGTGCCGATGGCCCTGGTGTCCGGCCTGATGGGTCCGTTCATCGGCCGGCTGTCCGACCGCGTCAGTGGAAAGTACCTGGTGATGACCGGACTGCTGGGCATGGCACTGGGCCTGGCCGTCATCGCCGCCCAAGCCAGGGCGGACCTCCCGCCCTGGCAGCTCACCCCCGGGCTGCTGGTGTGCGGGTTCGGCATGGGGTGCGTCCTCGTCCCGGTGAACAACGTCGCGATGGGCACCGTCCCCGCCGACCTCCAGGGCGCCGCCTCGGGCGTCTTCTTCACCGCCCGCCAACTGGGCGCCGTACTCGGCAGCGCGGCCATCGGCGTACTGCTCCAGGCGCGTATCGCGACGGCGACGGCCCACGAAGCGGACATGGCGGCGGCGCGGCTGCCGGCCCGCTACCGCCGTGACTTCCTGGAGTACTTGCGGGCCACGAGCAGTGGGGCGCTAGGCCCTCCCGACACGGAGACGCCCTCGGCGCTGCCCGCACACCTGGCCCGTCAGGGGCGGCAACTCGCCGAGCAGGCCGTCCACAACGGCCTGACCCAGGCCACGAGGGAGACCCTCGTCCCCCTGATCGCCGTCCTTCTCCTGGGCACACTGGCCGGCGCCGCCATGCGCCGAGCCGGACAGCGTCCCTCACCCTTCACCCCCGACCAACCACCCGACCCCCTCACCACAACGCCCCTCACCACAACGCCTCACACCACAACACCTCTCAGGAAAGGCTCCTCATGACCTCCCCCACCGGCTCGGACCCGCGCGTCGCCCTCGTCACCGGCGCCAACAAGGGCGTCGGACGCGCCGTCGTCGAGCAGCTCGCCGACCTCGGTACGACCGTCTACCTCGGCGCCCGCGACGAGGAGCGCGGCCGTACGGCCGAGCGCGAGCTGCGCGCCGACGGCCGCGATGTCCGCTTCCTCCGGCTCGACGTCACCGACGACGCCGGCGTCGCCCTCGCCGCCAAGCGGATCGAGGAGGAGAGCGGCCGGCTCGACATCCTCGTCAACAACGCCGGGATCAGCACGCCCTGGCGGGTTCCCAGCCTGACCACGGCCGACGAGGTACGGCAGGGCTTCGAGACCAACGTGATCGGATACCTCACGGTCACCAATACGATGCTGCCGCTGCTGCGCCGCTCCGAAGCCGCCCGCATCGTCAACATCAGCAGCGTGCTCGGCTCGCTCACCGCCGCCGCCGAGAACCACGATCCGACCGGCGCCTTCCCGGACGGCGGCTTCCCCGTCATCCTCGGCTACAGCCTCTCCAAGACCGCGGTGAACGCCCTCACCGTCATGTACGCCAACGAGCTGCGCGAGGAGGGCATCCTCGTCAACGCGGTCTCCCCGAACTGGGTGCCGACCGATGCCAACGACCACTCCGGCATCCTCACGCGGGAACAGGGCGCCGTCATGCCCGTACGGATGGCCACGCTCCCCGACGGCGGCCCGACGGGCACCTTCACCTGTTCCGACGCCACCGGAACGGGCCAGGACCTCCCCTGGTGAGGGGAGCCACGGCCGTATGACGTGGTACCGGCACAGGCGCCGTGCCGGTACCGGAGATGCCGGGACGCGTCCTCGCCGCGACGCGTGGCAGGCGGGGGCGACATTTTCCTGGAGAGTGCCGCCCCGTCCCGGAATCTCCTGATCGCCGGCGTATCCGATCCTCTGTGAAGAGCGCAAGTATTTCAGGAAGGGCAGCTCGGCCGAGTGAAAAAATCTATCGTCATCAAAGGCGCCCGTCAGCATAATCTTCGTGACGTCTCCGTGGATATTCCCCGTGACGCGCTCGTCGTTTTCACCGGGGTGTCCGGTTCGGGCAAGTCGAGTCTGGCTTTCGACACCATTTTCGCCGAGGGACAGCGGCGGTATGTCGAGTCACTCTCGGTCTATGCGCGTCAGTTCCTGGGGCAGCTGGACAAACCGGATGTCGACGCCATCGAGGGACTGTCGCCCGCCATCGCGATCGACCAGAGGACCACCGGCCGCAACCCGCGTTCCACGGTGGGCACTGTCACCGAGGTCTATGACTACCTGCGCCTGCTGTACGCCCGTATCGGCCTTCCCCACTGCCCGGTGTGCGGAGAGCCGGTCAGCCGCCAGACCCCTCAGAAGATCGTGGACCGGCTTCTGATGTCGGATGAGGGCACACGCATCCAGGTGCTGGCCCCGGTCGTCCGTGGCCGCAAGGGCGAGCATGCCGAAGTCTTCAGACAATTGGTGACCGACGGCTTCAGCCGGGTGCGTGTGGACGGCACGGTCCTTCCACTGACTGCGCCACCCGCGTTGGACAAGCGGGAAAAGCATTCCATCGACGTCGTCGTGGACCGGTTGGCGGTCAAGCCGGGCGCCCGGCGGCGCCTGACCGACTCCGTCGAGACCGCGCTCGGCCTCGCGGGCGGTGTCGTCTGCGTCGACTTCGTGGATTCCGATGCCGCCGATACCCAAAAGGAGTTGACGTTCTCGGAGAAGATGGCGTGCCCGCTGGCCCACGACCTCGATCTTGAGGTGATCGAGCCTCGCCTTTTCTCCTTCAACGCCCCCTGGGGCGCGTGCCCGGAGTGCGAGGGTCTCGGCTCGCGCACGGAGACCGATCCCGAACTCGTCGTACCGGACCGGGAGAAGTCTCTCGCGGAGGGAGCCATCGCTCCCTGGATCAACACCAGCGGTGCCGAATACTTCGCCCGGCTGCTCGAAGCGCTGGCGACAGAAGCCGGCTTCAGCACCAGCACTCCGTGGCGCAGCCTCCCCTCCGCGGTGAGGAAGATGGTGCTGCACGGGACCTCGCGGGAGCTTCACCTCACGTACCGGAACCGGTTCGGGCGCGAGCGTTCCCACCTCGCCCGGTTCGAGGGTGTCCTCCCGCACATCGAGCGGCGCCATGCCGAGGCCGCCGCCGATGCCGCCCAGAGCCGTTTCGCCGGGTACATGCGCGAGCTACCCTGCTCGGCCTGCGGCGGGGCGAGGCTCCGGCCCAGCGTCCTCGCCGTCACCGTGGGCGGCCGTAACATTGCCGAGCTGACCGCCCTTCCGATCGATGAACTGGCGGCTTTCGCGGCCGGGCTGGAACTCGTCGGATGGCGGCATCGGGTCGCCGAAGCCGTCCTCGCGGAGATCGGTGAGCGGCTGCGGTTCCTCCTCGACGTGGGCCTGCACTACCTGTCGCTGGGACGACCCGCGGCGAGCCTGTCCGGTGGAGAGGCACAGCGGATCCGTCTGGCCACCCAGATCGGAGCTGGGCTGGCCGGGGTCCTCTACGTTCTGGACGAACCGAGCATCGGGCTGCACCAGCGGGACAACCAGCGGCTGATCGAGACCCTGCTGCGGCTGCGCGACCGGGGCAACACGGTGATCGTCGTGGAACACGACGAGGACATGATGAAAGCAGCCGACTGGGTGGTGGACATCGGGCCGGGGGCCGGTGAGCACGGTGGTCAGGTGGTGTACTCGGGGACGCCGCGGGAACTCCTGGAACACCCCACGTCCCTCACCGGGGCGTATCTGTCCGGCCGCCGGGAGATTCCGCTGCCGGAGCGGCGCCGGCCGAGGGCGGGCGGTCGTGAACTGACGGTGCACGACGCCATCGAGCACAACCTCAGGAACGTGACGGTGTCTTTCCCGCTGGGACAGTTCGTCGCTGTCACCGGCGTCTCCGGCTCGGGTAAGTCCACGCTTGTCAACGACGTCCTCCACACGGCGTTGGCCAGGCACTTCTACCGGGCACACAAGGTGCCCGGCCGACACCGCACCCTCACGGGCGTCGAGGAAATCGACAAGGTGGTGCAGGTCGACCAGTCGCCGATCGGCCGCAGCCCCCGATCCAATCCGGCCACGTACACGGGAGTCTTCGACCACCTGCGCAAGTTGCTCGCGCAGACACCGGAAGCCAGAGTGCGCGGCTACCAGCCGGGCCGCTTCTCCTTCAACCTCCAGGGCGGCCGCTGCGAGCCGTGCCTGGGCGACGGCACCGTCAAGGTCGAAATGAACTTCCTCCCAGACGTCCATGTCCCGTGCGAGGTCTGCCACGGAGCGCAGTACAACCGCGAGACCCTCGACGTGCGCTACAAAGGCAAGTCCATCGCCGATGTGCTGGCCATGACCATCGAGGAGAGCCTGGACTTCTTCGACGGGCACTCGATCATCTCGCGTCACCTCAGAGCCCTGCACGGTGTGGGGCTGGGGTACGTGAAACTCGGCCAGCCCGCCACCACACTGTCCGGGGGCGAGGCCCAGCGCGTCAAACTCGCCACCGAACTGCAACGGCGTACCAAAGGCCGCACCCTCTACGTCCTCGACGAGCCGACCACCGGCCTGCACGCCGACGACATCCGCCAACTGCTCTCCGTGCTCCACCAGCTCGTCGACGCGGGGAACACCGTCGTAGTCATCGAGCACAACCTCGACGTGATCAAGACGGCGGACTGGCTCATCGACATGGGCCCTGAAGGCGGCCGTGGCGGCGGCGCCGTCATTGCCCAGGGCACCCCGGAAGAAGTCGCGGCCCACCCGCGGTCCCACACCGGGCGCTTCCTGCGCCCGCTCCTGGAGAAGAGGTGACTCGTCGTGTACGTGAGGACGACGGCCCGGAGGAGGGAGGGACGGGCTCACGAGTCCCTTGACCGGCTCACGAGTCTCTTGACGCTTCCGGCTGCACGGTGGATCAAGTACGGGACCACCTGAAACTCATCGCCCGCCTCCGGTCGCACGCTGGCATGAGTGTCGGCGGCGGTGCGGTCGATGGGGCCGCAGCGTGCCGTCCAGCATCAGATGCGCCTTCGTGGAGGCGGTCTTCATCGCGTCGGCGAGGGTCGTTGGGAGGGCGGCCAGGAGCTCGACGGCCTCGGCGATGTACCGGTACGCGGTGGTGGTGCCGATCCCGGAACCGGCGGCGAGCCGGGGGTAAGTGTGTCCCGAGCGCAAGTGGGCGAGGACCAGGAGCGCCTGCCGGCCGACGGGCAGCCGGTGCCACCGGGTCCCGCGTTCACGGCGGCTGGTCCGCAGCCGAGTGGTCAGGCGGCGCAGGGCTGAGGTGGACACATCGACGCCGGACCGGTGGCCAAGGACGCGGAAGCTCCTGGTGAGACAGGCGATCTTGGTTGTGAACCCGTCCACCAAGAGCTTCTTCACGTCCGGCCACCGCCGCCAACTACCTGCCCACGCGGCCAGGTTGGAAAGGGCTCACCGTGTTCGTTCGTGTTTGTCTGCATCGGATTCAACCCGCCCGAACCGCTCGGCCGCCTCCAGCCACAACAGCGCCCGGAATTCCCGACGTTCGGCGGTCAGGCCGCCCCTCACGGATACCGCGCACGGCGTGTTCTGCATATCAGCCCAGGTCAGCGACCAAAACGTTGCAGCCAAACCTGGTTGGAGGAGCCGGTGCAGTTCCAGATCTGTACCTGGACCCCTGAGGAAGCGGCGTTCGGGACGTCGAGGCACTTGCCGGACTGGGGGTTGTACAAGGAATCGTTGGACTGGCGTATCCAGACCTGGGCGCCAGTGCCGTTGCAGGTGTACATGTCGACCTTGGTACCGGTGGCTTTCCCGCCGCCCACGACGTCCAGGCACTTGCCGGAGACAGCGGACCGGATGGTGCTGCCGGCCGTGACTTCGGTCCACGTCTGGGAGGCGGTCACCGGCGAATCGAAGTGACACTTGCCTTAGACCTGGACCGGGGTGCCGTCCGCGGCGGAGCCGCCCAGGATGTCCAGACATGCTATGGGACCGTTATCGCCCGTGGGAAACACGTAGATGGAATGGGGCTGCCCCGCCTGGTCCGCGCTCGCGGTTCCGGCGCCGCCCATGGTGAGCGCGAGCGCGCCGACCGACACCGCCGCCAGCGCCAGCCTGGACCGCCTGCCTCGCCGCGAGGACGCGTTGCCTGATCGTGCACGTGAGATGGTCATCTGAGCCAAGCCTTCCGGAACGGATGTGCGTCGCCTTCGATGAGGCGAAGACGCCAGTCTGGCGTCGCCTTCCAAGAGGGGTCCAGCGGTCTGGTTCACTGCGTCCGCCTGCTTCGGGCAAGCACCTGCGCGGCCGGCGCCGATGCCACAACCGGGACCACGCGAAGATCCGCAGCCTCGGTGAACGCGCCATGGCGATCCTCAAGTCCTGGCGGCTCCTGCGGAAGCTCCGCTGCACCACCGGGAGACCTCATTGATCAGACCCGCGCGAACCACCGGCTGCCGGGGGGGCCTTGCGCGCGCCACAGCGTGCAAGGCCCTCTTGCCATGACCACGGGCTACTCGCTGATGACGACGGCACGATCGAACGCGACGAACTTGGCAAAGTCCCTGCCGATCCGCTTGACCGCATCCGCGGTGGTGCAACGTACGCCCAAGCGCTGACGCGTCGGGTGGGCGCCGTTCCAGTGGACAGACGCCTTTGGACGGTGCGGCACGCCGCAGTATGACCTGACCCGGCGCACCTGCTCTGATCAGCGGAAACGTCATGGGTCGGTACCGCGCGGCACGGGGCGACATGATCGCTCACGGTCTTGTGACGCGTAGGTCCGAGCAACATCACCCGGCCCGGCACCAACGGTGCCTTGTCCGTCGGTGCCGGGCCGGGTGATGGCCGTCCGCGCGACTCCGGGACGGGTGTTGTGCCTGGGGCTTTTCAGGGACTTTCAGCTCTGTCAGAGGAACTCTTCAGGGACGGTCCGCCAGGTGGACGAGACAGACCGTGACAGAGCTGAAAGATGAGAAACCCCTGATCAAAGCGGATTTTCCTCAGCACTCGATGATGTTCACCGCGAGCCCGCCGCGCGCGGTCTCCTTGTACTTGACCGACATGTGGACGGCTGTTGATCATGGGACTGACCTGCAGTTTTGGCGTGCCCAGGCTTGTCTTGAATCACGTCAGGGACTTTGTGGGGACTTTTTGTCGAGAGCTGAATACAACGTATCGCGTGTTGCGTGAAAAGCTTGCGGGATTGGGTAGTTGACGATCGGGCGGCACGCGATGGCTTCGGCGAGCCCGCTCTCGTTATGCGGTGCTCATGCACGAGCGCCCTCCCGGGTAGTGGAAGGGCGCTCAACGATGATCGACGTCGACACCGCCGACAGTTCAGCAGCAGGTCAAGACTTTGATCGAAGAGACGGCCGCAGGTCACGGCCGTCGTTGACGAGTTGTGGCTGTGCAGCAGCCGGATCAAAGAGCCAAGGTTCGGTACTCGGACAACAGGGAGGTCAGCCGATCCACGAGCTGTTACGCGAGGCGGAAATGAAAGAGCGCGCTGCGAGGGTGTGAGGAGTCTGAGGGAAGTTGGGAGGCGCATCAGGTTCCGGCTGGCGTCGGTCGGTTCAGCGACCGACATTTCCTGGTGTGCGGGGTGGATCAGACCAGGGTCGACGTTATCGCGCACAGTTCGAAGACTGGTGGCAAGAACTTTATAGTCGAGGCGGTGTCACGGGCGGATCGTGGTGTTGTCTCCGGTGACGGCAGTGCCGATCGTCTGTGCGGCGATAGACCGTTCACCGGACGCGGTGATCGTCACTGCGCCGACTGCGGGAAGTTGGGCGGCCAGTTCGGCAAGCAATTGTGGATTCTCCCTTAGAGTCCGCTTGATCTGCTGACGCAGCGCGGCTGCAGCATCGGTGCCCTCCGGCTCCTCGGCCGCCTCACGCACCGCCGCCTCCAGCTCCTGGCGTCCGGCCGGGCTCCGGCGCCGCCAGACCGCGTGCAAAATACTGCGCCCTGCGTTTGCCGTGGCTTCCACCGCAGCGTCCTCAGCCCGGGCCAGTACCCCCGCACCATAGGCACCCAGGGCTGCGCTTAGATACGGCCCTGCCTGCTCCAAAAACTGCACGATCTCCGCTTCCACAACCCACCCCTGAATTCCTGTCATTGACTGAGACCAGGGCATCAGACTAAGCCGCCCAGCCAGCGCGCACACGGCAATTCTGCATTCACAGATCGTCGACCGGCCTCACTCCACACGAGCTTAGCGAACACCTTCCTGCCCTGGCGCGGCCTGGCTACGCTCCTGACTGCCAGGCCGCTGACCAGGGAAGCGGAGAACTTCAACGGAGTACTAACGGTCAGACCGCGAAGTGGTGTGCTCGGCTGCGTCGATCCTTGCGCGGATCTGAGTGACGAGCGGGTTCTCCGGGCCCAGGGTGGGCTCGATCCGGTCGAGGGCAACGCGATAGACGGCGATCGCTTTTTGGTGTGCGCCGGCTTCCTGGTGGGTGTCCGCCAGGGTGAGTTGGGCGTTCAGGACATTGGGATGGTCGCCGAGGGTCTGCTGCCAATGGGCGAGGTTGGCTTCGTACAGCGGCACAGCCAAGTCGGGTTGGTCGTTGGCCCGGTAGATCTCAGCCAGGTACTGCCGTTGCTTGACTGTGTCCGGGTGGGTGATGCCGAGTTCCTTCTCGGCGAGCGCAACGCTGTGTTCCAGCAGTTCGGTCGCCGGGGGGAGGCCGCCGGACCCGCCAAGCGCACGGGCCAGCATGGCGGTGGAGTGAAGTGTTTGCGGGTGTGCGCGGCCGAGTTCGGCCTCCAACTGGGCGCGGACGTCCTCCAGGACGGTGACTGCCTGTGCCGCGTTGTCGGACTCCATGTGAGCGGCGGCCAGGTTTATCCGGCTGGTGACCGTGTGCGGGTGTGTGTCGCCGAAGATGAGGCTGGCGTTGCACACGGCGGCTTCGAGGAGCTGGACGGCGCGCGGAGCGTCGCCAACTGCGAGATGCGCGAGGGCCAGGTTGCTCCGACATACCACGGTGTGCGGGTGGTCCTCGCCGAGCGAACGGACGCACCGCTCCAGCGTTGACTCAGAGAGAGGGACGGCCTGTCCCCGATTGTCCGTCTGGCGTAGTGCGTCGGCCAGGCCGATGTAGTTGGACAGGGTGTCCGGGTGGGACTCGCCGAAGACCTGCTCGCACTGGGTGACGACGGTTTCGAATAGCGGGACGGCGCGATCAGGGTCGCCCGCCGCGAGGTGTGCATTCGCGAGGCCGCTTCGGGTGGCGAGGGTATGGGGGTGGGTCTCGCCGAGCAGCGCGGCACGGTGCTTGAGGATGGTGTCGTACTGGGCGATCGCCTGTCCATCGTGGCCGGCGGCCCGGTATGCCTGCGCTAGCCCGTTCCTAGTGGTCAAGGTCTGAGGATGGCCCTCGCCGAGGAGGTGGGCGCTCTGCGCGGCCGCGGTCTCCAGCAATGGAAGCGAACGGGTGAAGTCTCCGGCGTCTCGGTAGGCGCAGCCGAGATTCGCACGGATGGCAATGGTCTCTGGGTACGCCTCGCCGTACACCTCCTCGCATCGGGCCAGGGCCGTCTTGAGGTGCTGCGCTGCCTGGTCAGGGCGTCCGGCGATCAGATAGGCGTAGGCAAGGTTGTTCCGGCTGGTGATGGTTTCGGATTCGCTGTCGCCGAACGCCTGCTGCCACTGTGTGAAGATGGCGGAGTACATCGGAATGGCGCGGGACAGGTCGCCTGAAGCGAGGTAGACCGCCGCTAGACCGTGCTGGCTGCTCAGCGTGGCAGGGTGAGTTGGTCCTAGGGATCGCTGGTGATGCGTGAGTGTGGCCTCATACAGAGAGATAGCACGACCCAAGTCGCCGGACGCATGGTAGGTGCGGGCCAGTTCCTCGCAGCTGACGAGAGTGTCGGGGTGATCGTTGCCAAGTGCGTGCCTACGCCGGGCCAACGTCTCCTCGTGGAGTGTGATGGCACGGGCCAGATCGCCAGATTCACGGTACGAGTTGGCAAGGTTGGCGGCGACGGTGAGTGTCCCTAGATGCGAGTCGCCGAGTACCTGCGCGCACTGGGCGACCAACGGTTCGAGGATGGCGATGGACCGTTCGAAGTCCCCGGCTCCGTAGTAGGCGTCGCCCAGGTTCGAACGGACCTTCATGGTGATTTCGTGCTCGGCGCCAGCGAGCGCTTCGCAGCGGGCGAGGGCCGCCGCCAGTAGCGGAACGGCGCGGCCGTCATGGCCGAGGCCCTGGAGGTATAGTGCAGCGCTCGCGTACCGGCCGGCGGGAAAGGTGTCAGCGTGTCCGTCAGGAGTGGTGGCCGCGAGCGCGACGAGGTGCGGAAGCAGCCGATCCCAGGTGGGGGACCGGCCAGAGTCGGGTGGTTCTCCCAGGGGGGCGACCGCAGCGCTCAGCAGCCGTTCGGCCTCCAACCTGCCGGTTAGCGCGCTGTCACCGATAGGCGACTGGTTCCGGAGTGTGGTCTGGACGAGACGGTGGATGCTCACCGAGTCCGGAGTGAGGGAGACCATGCAGTAGACAGCAAGCACCCCTAGGGCTTCGTGAAGGTCGTCGCTGTCGTCGGCAATAGGGGTCAGCAGTCCAACTGGGATGTCATCGGGGGCTAGCCACGCCAGTGTGGACAGGACGCGGACCGCCAGGGGGTTGCGCTCCGTGAGGGTGCTAATCGTCTGGCGCCAGATCCGGGCGACCGTGCGCTCTGGGTCTACACCTTCGGGAGCCTTGTCCAACGCGCCTATCAGCCGTCGGCGGTAACGTTCAATGCTGATCGTCGGGTTCTGCGCGAGGTAGGCGCAGGCCTGCATCAGGGCGAGGGGAAGCTGCCCCAGATCGGCTGAGAGGGCCCGGGTCTCCTGTATCTGACGATGGGTCGGCGAAGTCGCGCCGAGTACCTGCCTACAGAGGAGATCACTCGCTGCAGCCAGGTCGAGTACGTCGAGGGCCAGCGTTGCGATGGAGGTCGGCCAGCTAGCTGACCGTCGGCTCGTGGCGACGACGTGACCGTTAGGCGCGCTGACGTAGGGCTGCAGATCGGGCGGATCCTCAACGTTGTCGAAGACCAGCAGCCACCCCGGATGCCACTGCAGCCACAACATCGCCCAGGCGGCGCGCTCTTCGGTAGTCGCGCTGCCGGCCCACACAGGGATCAACCGCAGAGCGAGGTCGGCCAGCGATTGCTCGATGTGGTCGGGTGATGCAGCGGCAATCCACCACATCACGGTGTAGTCGCGACGGTGTCTGTGGGCGTACGCAAGGGCGAGGGTGCTTTTGCCGACTCCGCCGAGGCCTTGGACGACGGCAGTCCCGGCGGCCGGCTGCCCGAGCGTGCCGCGCAGCCAGTCCAGCTCGTTCGTGCGGCCGAAACACAGCGGGAGCGGCGGCAGGTTGGTGAGCCCGGCAGGTGCCTGAACATCGCGCGCTGAGCTCAGCAACTCGGCCGTCAGAACGTTGACCGGGCCGGTGACCGCTGTCCCGATGTGATGGGCGGCGACGGATCCGGCCCCTATTGCCTGGAAAGTGGATTCCGTCACCGCTGGACCCGCCGACTCCCGTGGCGAACGGTGACCGTCGACCTTTCTTTGCCCGACGGCCTACTGCGTGCCCTCATCTCAGTCCCCTCTGCAGGCCGACTGGGTGTCTCGCTCCCCAGCACAGCGCGCACGCGTTTCCCATGTTGGGTCAGTATCGGCTGATAGGCGGCGAGAGTTCCATGGAATCGGGGCTTCGTTGCTGACACGATCGTTGATGTTGAGGTCGGCCACGCGCCCCCAGGAGCCAGTGGTCTCAAGACTCCTCAGTTTCAGTTGTGGTCTCAGGTGGTGGGAAATCTGGGGTGGTCCAACTTGGTCCATGGTCGTCCGACACCAGCACTGACCAGGTGTGTCGTTCTTGTGGTGGATGCCTATGGAAGCCGGTGGATCAAGATCGGACAATTCGTCATGCGTAGGTTCCGGGGTTGCCCCGAAGGCCTGGTCGGTCGGCCAGGCCTGGTTCATGACCACGTGAGGGTCGCCGCACTCCAAGTGAGGGTGACAGCCTCGCCGTTGAGGAGTGTGTCTGCGAAGGCGGTGACCTGCCGGACGACGTCCGTGAAGCGTCCGGGGTAGCTCGTTGCGGCGGTGCCTTGCCGGCGGCGCCAGGCGGTGTAGGAGGTCTGGCGGCGCTCGCCGAGGTCGGTGATGGTGGTGCTGAGGGGTTTCAGAGTGATGCCGCGGTGTGTGGCGGTGGCGGTCAGCGCTGTGGTGAGTTCTTGGCCGTCCAGGTCGTTGAGGGTGAGCAGGCGGTAGAGGTCGCCGTAGTCGCGGTCGCGGGTGTTGAGGTCGCCGAGTGAGATAGCGGTGGAGAGTTTTTCGGCGATGACGGTGGCGAGTGGGTAGCCGAGGAGCTGGAAGCTGTCCGTCGTGAGTTGCTGCGGATAGTCGATGATCCGGGGGCCGGGGGTGACGGGGTCGCCGAAGCTGATATCCAGTTGGAGCTTGAGTCGTGCTCGGGCGATGGAGGCGGCCATGGACAGGCGTAGACCGTGGTACTCGTCCTCCTCACGAATGGGGACGGTCTTGAGTGTCGTGGGATCGAATACGACGCCGTCGTCGCTCTCGGTGGCGGCGATGGCCGCGATTCTGTGGATGATCTCTGTTTCCGTGCCTGGGAAAGATCGACCGAGGATGTCGACGTCCCGGGTCATTCGACGTGCGCCGAACTGAGCGAGCAGCAGGCCACCTTTGAGGACGAAGTGCTCCCGGCCCAGGGGCGATGAGGCCAGGCGGTAGAGGAACCGTTCGAGGATGTACTCGACCATGACCTCGTCCGTGGACCGGCTGTTGCGGCGCGCCAGGTTGCGCAGGTCGTTGTAGACGCGGCCGGCGGTGGTGTCGCGAGTGGGGTTGGCCATCAGGCGAGCACCGCCTCTACGGCGGGGCGGACGACGGAGAGGGCGTCCAACTCGCGTGCGATGTGCTGGAGTTCGCCAACCCCGCCGCGCCCGCTTCGACGCAGGTAGCGGCCGAGCGCGGACAGGGCGAGGGTTTCGCCGAGGCGGCTGCGGTGGCGCATTGCGTCGACGACGCTGCGAGCTGCGTTGTACATGGGGATGGTTTCTCCCGGGGCTGCTTCGAACCGTTCGATACCGAGGTCGAAGGTCTTTGCGGCGTACTGCGCCACCACGGTCGGCGGGTAGGAAATCGTCGGGCGGCGTGAGCCGCGCGGCACTGCGATGTGTACTGCTGCGGGGATGTCGTCGATCAGTTCATGCAGGGCAAGGGCGGATTCACCGCACACGACGGCGCGATGGGCCCGTGCGCACACGGCCAGCAAATCCGCGTGCGCCGTTTCCGGGGCGTCTGCCCGCCGGTACACCCCACGGGACAGTTCGTCTATCTCCCCCTCCGTGACCAAGTGCGCCAGATCGCGAGGGGAGAGCAGGGCCTGTCGCGCCTGCGCCGTCGTGAATGTGGGGGAGAGGCCGGCCAGCCGCTGCTCCAAGCGCGGGTTTTCCGCAGCGTTCATGTATCGAATGATACCCCTTGGGTGGGAGTGGGGGAACGATTTGATACATCAGCTGGTGGGTGAGCGGCACATCCGGCGTTGATCACATGCCGCGAACCCGCAGGTCAAAAAGCCCCTTCCAGGGGGATATTCCAGGGACTTTTCAGGGACTTTCACGCCTGTCCCAGGGCGTTTTCAGGGACTTTCCGCCGCGTAAGCAGGGAAGGCCCTGACAGCGCTGAAAGATACAAACGCACTGGTCAGGGCCAATCTGCCTAACACTCGATGATGTTCACCGCGAGCCCGCCCCGGGCCGTCTCCTTGTACTTGACCGACATGTCCGCGCCGGTCTCCTTCATCGTCTTGATGACCTTGTCCAGCGAGACCTTGTGGCTGCCGTCCCCGCGCAGCGCCATCTTCGCCGCCGTGACCGCCTTCACCGCCGCCATGCCGTTGCGTTCGATGCAGGGGATCTGGACCAGGCCGCCGACCGGGTCGCAGGTCAGGCCCAGGTTGTGTTCCATGCCGATCTCGGCCGCGTTCTCGACCTGTTCCGCGCTGCCGCCCAGGACCTCGGCCAGGGCGCCCGCCGCCATGGAGCAGGCCGAGCCGACCTCGCCCTGGCAGCCGACCTCGGCGCCGGAGATGGAGGCGTTCTCCTTGAAGAGCATGCCGATCGCGCCGGCCGCGAGGAGGAAGCGGACCACGTTGTCGTCCTTCTCCGCCGGCGTCGCGCCGCCTGCCGCGAAGTTCATGTAGTAGTGGAGGACGGCCGGGATGATGCCCGCGGCGCCGTTCGTCGGGGCGGTGACGACCCGGCCGCCCGCCGCGTTCTCCTCGTTCACGGCCATCGCGTACAGCGTGATCCACTCCATCGCGTGGGCCTGCTGGTCGCCCTCGGCGCGCAGTTGGCGGGCCGAGTGGGCGGCGCGGCGGCGGACCTTGAGGCCGCCGGGGAGGATGCCCTCCCGGGACATGCCCCGGGAGACACAGGCCTGCATGACCTGCCAGATCTCCAGCAGCCCGGCCCGGATCTCGTCCTCGGTGCGCCACGCCTTCTCGTTCTCCAGCATCAGCGCGGAGATGGACAGGCCCGTGTCGGCGGAGAGCCGCAGCAGTTCGTCGCCGGTGCGGAAGGGGTGTTTCAGTACGGTGTCGTCCAGTTTGATGCGGTCCTCGCCCACGGCATCGTCGTCCACGACGAAGCCGCCGCCCACCGAGTAGTACGTCTTCTCCAGCAGCGGCGCGCCCTCGGCGTCGTACGCGAACACCGTCATGCCGTTGGCGTGGTACGGAAGGGCCTTGCGGCGGTGCAGGACGAGGTCCGTGTCGGCGTCGAAGGCGATCTCGTGCACGCCGAGCAGGCTGAGCCGGCCAGCGTCGCGGATGCGGGCCACCTGGGCGTCGGCGTTCTCCACGTCGACGGTGCGCGGGGAGCTGCCCTCCAGGCCGAGGAGGACGGCCTTCGGGGTGCCGTGGCCGTGCCCGGTCGCGCCGAGCGAGCCGTACAGCTCGCACCGTACGGACGCGGTGTGGGCGAGCAGGCCCTCGTTCTTGAGGCGGCGCGCGAACAGGCCCGCCGCGCGCATCGGGCCGACCGTGTGGGAACTGGAGGGGCCGATGCCGACCGAGAAAAGGTCGAAGACCGAGATGGCCACGGGGGTGACTCCTTACAAGGTGTCGTACGGCGAAGAGGCCGTACGTGGAACGGGGCACCGCGCCGTACGGACCGGGGGTGGTGGTCCGGTGTGCGCGGTGCCCCGGCGTACTCGGGTCGGGATTACAGGCCCGGGTACAGCGGGTGCTTCTCGGCGAGCGCGGTGACCCGGCCCGCCAGTGCCTCACGGTCGAACTCCGGCTTCAGCGCCGCCGCGATGATCTCCGCGACCTCGGTGAAGTCCTCCGCGGTGAAGCCGCGGGTGGCGAGCGCGGGGGTGCCGATCCGCAGGCCCGAGGTGACCATCGGGGGGCGCGGGTCGTTCGGGACGGCGTTGCGGTTGACGGTGATGCCGACCTCGTGGAGCCGGTCCTCGGCCTGCTGGCCGTCCAGCTCCGAGTCGCGCAGGTCGACCAGGACCAGGTGGACGTCCGTACCACCGGACAGGACGGAGACGCCCACCTCGGTCACGTCCGGCTGGACCAGGCGCTCGGCGAGGATCCGGGCGCCGTCCAGGGTGCGCTGCTGGCGCTCCTTGAACTCGTCCGTGGCCGCCACCTTGAAGGAGACCGCCTTGCCCGCGATGACGTGCTCCAGCGGGCCGCCCTGCTGGCCGGGGAAGACCGCGGAGTTGATCTTCTTCGCCAGTTCCTTGGTGGAGAGGATCACGCCGCCGCGCGGGCCGCCGAGGGTCTTGTGCGTGGTGGTGGTGACGACGTGGGCGTGCGGCACGGGGTTGGGGTGCAGCCCCGCCGCGACCAGACCGGCGAAGTGCGCCATGTCGACCATCAGGTACGCGCCGACCTCGTCCGCGATCCGGCGGAAGGCGGCGAAGTCGAGCTGGCGGGGGTACGCGGACCAGCCGGCCACGATCAGCTTCGGGCGGGACTCCTTGGCGAGCCGCTCGACCTCGGCCATGTCGATCTGGCCGGTCTCGCCGTCGACGTGGTACGCGACCACGTCGTAGAGCTTGCCGGAGAAGTTGATCTTCATGCCGTGGGTGAGGTGCCCGCCGTGCGCGAGGTTCAGACCCATGATCGTGTCGCCGGGGGAGAGCAGCGCGAACATCGCGGCGGCGTTCGCCTGGGCGCCCGAGTGCGGCTGTACGTTCGCGTGCTCGGCGCCGAACAGCGCCTTCACCCGGTCGATGGCGATCTGCTCGACCACGTCGACGTGCTCACAGCCGCCGTAGTAGCGGCGGCCGGGGTAGCCCTCGGCGTACTTGTTGGTGAGTACCGAGCCCTGGGCCTCCATGACCGCGACCGGGGCGAAGTTCTCCGAGGCGATCATTTCGAGGGTGGACTGCTGGCGGTGGAGTTCGGCGTCGACGGCGGCGGCGACGTCGGGGTCCACCTCGTGGAGTGAGGCGTTCAGAAGCGACTTCGAAGACATCACGGTCCCTGTGGTCTCTTGGTGCGGGGTCGGCCGGGTGAGCTGCGTCACGTCAGTTGCCGGAGAACTCTGCGTATTCGTCCGCGGTGAGCAGCTCCTTCGGCTCCTCGGCGACGCGTACCTTGAACAGCCAGCCGCCCTCGAAGGGCGCGGAGTTCACCAGTGAGGGGTCGTCGACGACGTCCTGGTTGGCCTCGATGACCTCGCCGGTCACCGGGGCGTACAGATCGCTGACGGACTTGGTGGACTCCAGCTCTCCGCAGGTCTCGCCCGCGGTCACCGTCTCACCGACCTCGGGAAGCTGGGCGTACACGACATCGCCGAGGGCGTTGGCCGCGTACTCCGTGATACCGACCGTCGACACACCGTTCTCGGTGGCCGTCAGCCACTCGTGCTCCTTGCTGTAGCGAAGCTGCTGGGGGTTGCTCATGACCTGAATTCTCCTGTACGCGGGGGAGTGGTGCGGAACCGCTGTCTTGCGGACCGAGACGGCACGGAACGAACGGAGGGGACGGGCGGCCGGGCCGCCGGGGTGCCGGACGACGTCCGTATCACTTCTGGCGCTTGTAGAACGGCAGCGCCACGACCTCGTACGGCTCCTGGGAGCCGCGGATGTCCACCCCGACCCCCGCCGTACCGGGCGCGGCGTGCGCGGCGTCCACGTACGCCATGGCGATCGGCCGGCCCAGCGTCGGCGACGGTGCGCCGGACGTGACGCCGCCCACGACGGCGCCCCCGGCGACCACCGGGTATCCGGAGCGCGGGACGCGGCGGCCCTCGGCGATCAGGCCGACCAGCTTGCGCGGCGGGGCGGACGCGGCGCGCTCGGCAGCCGCCTCCAGCGCCGCGCGCCCGACGAAGTCGCCGTCGTTCGACGTCTTGTCGAACTTCACGACCCGGCCGAGGCCCGCGTCGAACGGGGTGAGCGCGGTGGACAGCTCGTTCCCGTACAGCGGCATGCCCGCCTCCAGGCGGAGGGTGTCACGGCAGGAGAGCCCGCAGGGCACCAGTCCGACGCCCGCGCCGGCCTCGGTGAGCGCCTTCCACAGCTCCTCCGCGTGCCGGGGCTCGACGAAGAGTTCGAAGCCGTCCTCCCCGGTGTATCCGGTCCGCGCGATGAGGGCGGGGACCCCGGCGACGGTGCCGGGCAGGCCCGCGTAGTACTTGAGCCCGTCCAGGTCGGCGTCGGTCAGCGACTTGAGGATGCCGGGGGACTCGGGGCCCTGGACGGCGAGCAGCGCGTACGCGTCGCGGTCGTCCCGTACTGCGGCGTCGAACCCCGTGGCGCGGGCGGTGAGCGCGTCCAGGACGGTCAGGGCGTTGGAGGCGTTGGCGACGACCATGTACGTGTCCTCGCCGAGGCGGTAGACGATCAGGTCGTCCAGGATCCCGCCGTCCTCCCGGCAGATCATCGTGTAGCGGGCCCGGCCCACGGCCACGGCGCCGATGTTGCCGACCAGCGCGTGGTCGAGCAGGCGTCCGGCGTCCGGCCCCGTGACGGTGATCTCGCCCATGTGGGAGAGGTCGAAGAGCCCGGCGCGGGTACGGACCGCGGTGTGCTCGTCGCGCTCACTGCCGTAGCGCAGCGGCATGTCCCAGCCCGCGAAGTCGGTCATGGTCGCGCCCAGCGCGCGGTGCGTGGCGTCGAGGGCGGTGCGACGGGGGGTGCTGCTCGGGGGGACAGGGCTCATCGGTGTGGCTCCCAGGGCATGACGGCGAGGACGATCCTCCCCATCTGTCATCGGAACCTGAGAGGTTCATCACGACCTCGCGTATGGAGGGCATGACTTGCACCTTGGGTGGAGCCGCGACGACGCGGCCCGCTTTTCAGATCTGCCTCATCCACGCGGTACGGGGCCTGAGAGATTCAAGGGAGGTTCTTGCTCCTTCGGCGCCCGGCGCACACGGTGACCGGGACTCTCCCGCGCGGATTCAAACGGCCGGTATGCAGTTGGCGGGCACATCATCGCACGGGCCGCGACGGAGCGGCGCGGCCGGTCGGTACGCAGCCGCGCGGTCGGTCCCGCGCGTCGCCGCGCGGCGGACCGTGCACGTCGCGGGTACGGGTGAGAGGCTTGCGGGACATTACCAAGTCTTTACACTCCATGGGCAAGAGTCATGGGCCAGACGGACTGAGCTGACACGGACTGAGCTGACAGGGGGACGGCGATGATCTCGCAGGGGTCCGGCGCGTGTGCCACGACCGCGGGTGTGCCCGCACAGCAGGGCGTGAGAACGGTCGGGGAAGGCCCGGTGGTGGACCCCGCCGGGGTGGGCCCTGCTGGGCCGGTGGGCCCGTCCGCCGCGCCGGCCGTGCGCGATCTGCGGGGGCTGGGGCCGGGAGGAGGGCCCGACGGGCTGGACTTCGACGCGGGGGACCTCGTCGTCGTCTCCGGGCTGCCAGGCAGCGGGAAGTCCACGCTGATCCGGCGGGCAGCCGAGGGCGGCGGCATCGACTCCCAGGACGCGCGGGACCGCTGGGCGCGGCTGATGCCGCCCGCGCTGCCGTACGCCGTCTACCGCCCCCTCGTACGGACGGCGCACTACGCGGGGCTCCGGCGCGCGCTGCGCTCCGGCGCGAGCCTGGTCGTGCACGACTGCGGTACGCAGAGGTGGGTAAGGCGCTGGCTCGCCCGGGAGGCCGGCGCGCGCGGGCGCCGGCTGCATCTGCTCCTGCTGGACGTGGCGCCGGAGACCGCCAGGGCGGGCCAGCGCGAGCGCGGCCGGGGCGTCTCGGGGTACGCCTTCGCACGCCACCGCGGCGCGGTCGGCCGGCTGCTCACGGACGCCGAGGCGGGCCGGCTCCCCGCCGGGTGCGCCGGCGCCGTGCTGCTGGACAGGGACGCGGCGGGCGCGCTGGAGCGGATCGCCTTCTTACCGGCGCGGAACACGGAGTGACGCACCCGCCCTGACGGCGCCGGACACGAAGTCCGCCACCCGCGGGGCGCCTCGGCCGCGGGACGCCCCGCGGCCTGCGGCGTTAGGGTGCTGCGGCAGGGTCCTGGGTGGACGGGGTGGAGAGGTGCACAGTGGTGAACACAGCATGGCCGGGCAACGAGCTGGAAGAGGTGCTCACCGCCTCGCTCGGCAATGACGCCGCGGGCGGACGGCTGGTCGAGGTGCTCGGACGCAGTGAGGTCTGGGTGCCGTTGCCCAACGGGGGCGGCCCCGACAGCTCCACCCTCGATCTGCCGACGGTGGAGATCGACGGCGCCGCGTACGTCCCGGTCTTCAGCTCGCACCAGCAGTTCCTCAGTTGCGTCGGCGAGCACATGGCGTTCACCGTCGCGCCCGCCCGCGACTTCGCCCGGGGACTGCCGCCGCAGCTCGGCATCGCGATCAACCCCGGCGGCGCGGTCGGCGCGCCGCTGCCGCCGCTCGCCGTAGCGGAGCTGTGCCGGGTCGGGCGTACGCCGCTCGACGGACCGGCCAGCGGGGGCCGGGTCAGGCTCTTCCAGCCGGACTGGAAGGAGGACCCGGTCGACTTCCTCTCCGCCGCCGCGGCCGAGTTCGGGGCGACGGGCACCGTGACCACCGCCCGCCGTGCCCTCGCCAGTGTCGAGGGCGAGCCGCCGGTCCTCTTCATCGGCGTCCAGCTCTCCTCCTGGGAGGCCGCCGACCGCAACGCGCCGATGGACGCGCTCGGTCGCGCGCTGGGCCGGGCGCCGGTGGCCTGGCCGGTCAACCTCCTGCTGCTGGACCTGACCCAGGATCCCGTCGGCGAGTGGATGCTGGCGAAGGTCGGGCCGTTCTACGAACGGGGGTAGGCGGGGCCGGCCGGCCGTCCCTCCGCGCGCCTTCGTACGCCTCCGTACCCGTACGCGCGTCTCCGCACGTCCTTCGTACCGCCCTCCGTATCCCATCCGGGACATGACGGAGGGATGACGGAGGGGTACGACGGGCCGGGGCGGGTATGACCCGTAGTCGCGGGCACGTCGCCGCCCCGGCCACGGGGCGGTTCACGGGGCGCGCGTCCCGGGTACGGCGCGGTGCGGCACGGGTACGGCACGGCGCGTACGCGGCGGGAATCAGCCGTACCGCGCCGCCCCGTCTATGCGGCACGCACACCCGCCGTCAAGTCGGTGTCAGGCCAGCCGCCTAAGCTGGTTTGATGGCCTGGCCGGCGCACCGCGCGGCGCCGGGGAGCGGTACGAATGGTGAATCGAAGAGGGGCGGGACCCAGAGTGAGCGCGTCAGGCACCGCGGCGGCCGGGCAGGTCGAGCACATGCTGCGCCAGGTGACGCCGGGACGGTACGACGCGTACGAGGCACTGCTCCAGGCCCTCGCCGACGACAGCGTCTGGATGCTGCTCTGGCACGGTCAGGGCGGTTCGCCCGACGCCCAGTACGGCAACATGGAGGTCGACGGGCTGGGGTACGCGCCCTGCGTCACCTCCGCCCAGGAGCTGTCCGTCAGCGGCTGGACCCGGGCCCACGAGGTGGTTTCCGGCCGCGACATCGCCCGCGCCCTCTACCCGGACCGCTGGGGGATCTGGCTCAATCCGCACGCCCCCGGCGGCGGCCTCGGCATCCCCTGGCTGGACCTGCGCCGGATCGCCACCGGCCTCGACCGGATGCCCGCGGGCCCGCTGCGGCTCTCCGAGCCGGCCATCCAACTCCCGCAGTTCTACGCCCTGCTCACGCAGAACGCGCACCGCACCCCCGCCGTGCGCTCGCTGCGCCGGGCCTGGGTGCAGCCGGCGCTGGGCGCCCCGTACCTGGCGATCGGCCTCGACCTGTACGACACGAGCCCGGCCTCGGTCGACTCCGTACGCGCGATGATGCGCCAGTCGATCGGCGCCGTCCCCGACGGGCTGCCGGTTTCCACGGTCGCCATGTCCGACGAGTACGACCCGGTCACGATGTGGCTGCGCGTCAACTCCCGCCCGTTCTACGACCGGGAGGCGCACGCGGCGCACGCGGCGCCCGTTCAGTCCTCCGGTTACGGCTATCCGCCCCCCGCCTCCCGCGCATACTGAACGCTGCGCGGGGGAGGAACGGGGGTGGCAGGCATGCCCGTTCTGGTGGATTCTGACGGATTGGTGATCGGTCTCGTCCGCTGAGGCCCAAGTCGTGTCCGTATAACGGTAACCCTCTGATCGCATCACGGTTGAGCAACCATTCCCCAATGGGGCTGGCATGTGATCGCGATAGGGCTGAAGACTCCCTCCAGCAGGTGGCATCGGCACGAATGTGCGACAGATGTGCGGGCGATGCGCTGACAGAAGCAGATCTCCCGAACCGGGGGGACCACCATGCGACATCAATGAAGCGAACGAGCCGCTACAGCGGCGGTCACAGGCCGGCCACCGTCGGCCGAGAGGGGTCTCCAGCGCAATGACGGCACCTATCGAGACCACCGGGTCGGCGGCGCAAGCACCGCCGGAAGCGGTGCTGGAAGGCGCCGGGGGCAAGCAGATCGAGGGCCGTTCACTCGGCCGGATCGCGTGGACGCGTTTCAAACGGGACAAGGTCGCCATGGCAGGCGGCGTCATCGTGATCCTGCTGGTCCTTGTCGCCGTACTCTCCAAGCCGATCCAGTCGGTCTTCGGCCTTGACCCCAACGCCTTCAACCAGGACCTCGTCGACCCCACGCTGCTCGCGCCCAAGGGCAGCTTCGGCGGCATGAGCTGGGACCACCTTCTGGGTGTCGAACCGCAGACCGGCCGGGACATCCTGGCCCGCATCATCGAAGGCTCCTGGGTCTCCCTGGTCGTCGCGGCCGGGTCCACGATGCTCTCCGTCGTCATCGGCGTCGTGATGGGCGTCGTGGCCGGCTTCTACGGCGGCTGGGTCGACAGCGCCATCAGCCGCATGATGGACACCTTCCTCGCCTTCCCGCTGCTCCTCTTCGCGATCTCGATCTCCGCGTCGCTCCAGGGCAGCGTCTTCGGGCTCGAAGGGCTCTCGCTGCGCATCGCCGTACTGATCTTCGTCATCGGCTTCTTCAGCTGGCCGTACATCGGCCGCATCGTGCGCGCGCAGACACTCAGCCTGCGGGAGCGGGAGTTCGTGGAGGCGGCCAGGTCGCTGGGAGCGCGCGGCCCGTTCATCCTCTTCCGGGAACTGCTGCCCAACCTGATCGCGCCGATCCTCGTCTACTCGACGCTGCTGATCCCCACCAACATCCTCTTCGAGGCTTCCCTGAGCTTCCTCGGCGTCGGTATCGCCCCGCCGCAGTCCTCATGGGGCGGCATGCTGTCCACCGCGGTCGACCTGTACCAGGTCGACCCGATGTTCATGATCATTCCTGGCATGGCGATCTTCATCACCGTGCTGGCCTTCAATCTGCTGGGGGACGGTCTGCGTGACGCACTCGACCCCCGTGGCAAGTAATCGCGGCCAGTCCGCACCATCGATCGAGGGGGCTTTCCTCAGGTGAACAGCAGAAAGACAGCATCGGCCATAGCCGTCACGCTGGCGTTGGCACTCGGTGCGACCGCCTGCGGCAGCGGTGACAGCAAGGACAAGGACGGCAATGGGGGCGGCAGCGCGAAGGCCGATGCCGGACTGAGCAGCATCGTCAACGCCAGCACCAAGAAGGGGGGGACGGTCACGTACGAGCACTCCAGTGGCCCGGACTCCCTGGACCCGGGCAACACGTACTACGGCTGGGTGCAGAACTTCTCCCGCCTGTACGGCCGTTCCCTGGTGACGTTCAAGCCTGCGGCCGGCAAGGAAGGCCTCACGGTCGTTCCCGACCTGGCGACCTCCCTCGGCAAGGGCAGCCCGGACGCCAAGACCTGGACGTACACGCTCCGCAAGGGCGTGAAGTTCCAGGACGGCACCGAGATCACCTCCGCGGACGTCAAGTACGCCATCGAGCGCTCCAACTTCGCGCCCGAGGCCATCTCCAACGGCCCGACGTACTTCAAGGCGTACCTGGAGGGCGGTGACAAGTACAAGGGTCCCTACAAGGACAAGTCGCCCGAGGGTCTCAAGTCCATCGAGACGCCGGACAAGTACACGATCACCTTCAAGCTGAACAAGCCGTTCGCGGACATGGACTACCTGGCCGCGTTCTCGCAGACGGCCCCGGTCCCGCAGAAGGCCGACACGGGTGCCGAGTACGTCCAGAAGATCGTCTCCTCGGGCCCGTACAAGTTCGACTCGTACAGCGAGAGCCGCGGCGCGACGTTCTCCCGGAACCCCGAGTGGGACCCGGCGACGGACCCGATCCGCAAGGCGCTGCCGGACAAGATCGAGCTGAAGTTCAACGTCAACGCCTCCACGGTCGACGAGCACCTGCTCAGCGACACGATCACCGCGGACATCGCGGGTACCGGGCTGCAGTCCAAGACGCAGCCGAAGGTGCTCGTGAAGCCGGCCGAGAAGGCCCGGACGGACAACCCCTACGCGGGCGCGCTCGCCTACCTGGCGATGAACGTCAACGTGAAGCCGTTCGACAACATCGAGTGCCGCAAGGCCGTGCAGTACGCGATCAACAAGGCCGGCGTGGTCGACGCCGTCGGCGGCTCGGTCAAGGGTGACCCCGCCACCACGATGATCCCGCCGTCGGTCGCCGGCTACAAGAAGTTCGACCTGTACCCGACCGAGGGCAACAAGGGCGACGAGGCCAAGGCCAAGGAACAGCTCACCAAGTGCGGTCAGCCGAAGGGCTTCAAGACCTCGCTGACGGCGCGTTCCGACCGTCCCGACGAGGTCCAGGCCGCCACGCAGATCCAGCAGAGCCTGAAGACGATCGGCATTGAGGCCGACATCAAGCAGTTCCCGGCCGACAAGTACTTCACGGACTTCGCGGGCTCCCCCAAGTGGGTCCACGACAACAAGGCCGGCCTGATGATGATGGCCTGGGGTGCCGACTGGCCCACCGGCTACGGCTTCCTCGACTCGATCGTGAACGGCTCGGCCATCAAGCCGTCCGGTGGCACGAACCTGATGGAGCTGAACGACCCGAAGATCAACAAGGCGCTGACCGACGGCATCGGCACCCTCGACGCCACCGCTCGCGGTGACAAGTGGGCCGAGGTCGACAAGCTGGTCATGGAGAACGCTTCCGCCGTGCCGCTCTTCTACAAGAAGAACCTGCTCTACCGCCCGGACTCGGCGACCAACGTCACCGTGGCCGAGTCGTACCTCGGTATGTACGACTACGTGCTGATGAGCTCGTCCAAGTAAGCCCGCAGGACCCTCCGAGCGGGCTCGGAACAGACTCCGGGCCCGCTCGGCAACACATTCAGTAACACCTGTTACATCAAACAGCACCCCCCCCGAAAGGCAGGTGAAGGTGCCGGATCGTACGGGCGCACCCCGCCCGGACGCCCTGGTACCGCACGGCTGTGGCTGCGTACATCATCCGACGCGTATTCGCCGCGGTGTTGCTGCTGCTGGTGGTCAGCGCAGTCACGTTCGCGATCTTCTTCCTGGTGCCCCGGCTGGGCGGCCAGACGACCGATTCCCTGGCCGCCCAGTACGTCGGTAAGGGCGCCGACCCCGACGCCATCGCCGCCATCAAGGCGAACCTGGGCCTGGACGACCCCCTCTACCTCCAGTACTGGCACTTCATCAAGGCCATCGTGGTCGGCGCCGAGTACAACCTCGGCCCCAACCCCTCGGTGTGCAACGCGCCGTGCTTCGGCTACTCCTTCAAGACCCACGTCGAGGTCTGGCCCGAGATCGTCCAGCGCATCCCGGTCACCTTCTCGCTGGCCATCGGCGCGGCGGTCATCTGGGTCATCTCCGGTGTCGCCATCGGCGTCCTCTCCGCGCTCAAGCGGGGCTCGATCTTCGACCGTCTGACCATGGGCATCGCCCTGGCCGGCGTCTCGCTGCCGATGTTCTTCACCGGCCTGGTCTCCCTCGCCCTGTTCAGCTTCCACTGGACGATCTGGGAAGAGCTCCAGTTCGTACCGTTCTCCGAGAACCCCGGCGAATGGGCGTGGAACCTGATCCTCCCCTGGTGCACCCTCGCCTTCCTGTACTCCGCCCTCTACGCGCGGCTCACCCGCGCCGGGATGCTGGAGACCATGGGCGAGGACTACATCAGAACCGCGCGGGCGAAGGGCCTGCGCGAGCGCCAGGTGGTCGTCAAGCACGGCCTGCGCGCCGCGCTGACCCCGCTCGTCACGATCTTCGGCATGGACTTCGCACTGCTCCTGGGCGGCGCGGTCATCACCGAGCGCGTCTTCTCCTTCCAGGGGATGGGCGCGTACGCCATCCAGGGCGTGACCCGCAGCGACCTGCCCATCGTGATGGGTGTGACGCTGGTCGCCGCCTTCTTCATCGTTCTCTGCAATCTGCTGGTGGACCTCGTGTACGCCGCGATCGACCCCCGGGTGAGGCTCTCATGAGCGACGTGAGCAAGACGCAGGACGCGAGCGGGGACGACGCGGGTACGGGCGCGACGGGCACGGGCACGGTGGACACGGGCGCCGCCGCCGGCGCTCCGGCCGCGAAGGACTCGTTCCTCTCCGTGCGGGACCTCCGTATCCACTTCGACACCGACGACGGCCTCGTGAAGTCCGTCGACGGCGTCAGCTTCGACCTCCAGGCGGGCAAGACCCTCGGCATCGTCGGCGAGTCCGGCTCCGGGAAGTCCGTGACCTCGCTGGGCATCATGGGGCTGCACAACTCCGAGCGCGCCCGCATCTCCGGCGAGATCTGGCTGGACGGCGAGGAGCTGATCGGCGCGGACCCCGAGCGGGTGCGCGCGCTGCGCGGCCACAAGATGTCGATGATCTTCCAGGACCCGCTCTCCGCGCTGCACCCGTACTACAGCGTCGGCGCGCAGATCGTGGAGGCGTACCGCGTCCACAACAAGGTCGACAAGAAGACCGCGAAGAAGCGGGCCGTCGACATGCTCGACCGGGTCGGGATCCCCGAGCCGGCCCGGCGCTACGACGACTACCCGCACCAGTTCTCCGGCGGTATGCGCCAGCGCGCGATGATCGCGATGTCGCTGGTGAACAACCCCGAGCTGCTGATCGCCGACGAGCCGACGACCGCCCTGGACGTGACCGTCCAGGCGCAGATCCTCGACCTCATCCGGGACCTCCAGAAGGAGTTCCACTCGGCGGTCGTCATCATCACCCACGACCTCGGCGTCGTCGCCGAGATCGCGGACGACCTGCTCGTGATGTACGCCGGGCGCTGCATCGAGCGCGGTTCGTCGGAGAGCGTGTTCTACCAGCCGCAGCACCCCTACACCTGGGGTCTGCTGGGCTCGATGCCCCGTATCGACCGTGAGCAGACCGAGCGGCTGGTGCCGGTCAAGGGCACCCCGCCCAGCCTGATCAACGTCCCGTCCGGCTGTGCCTTCAACCCGCGCTGCCCGTACGCCGACATCCCCAAGGACAACCTCACCCGTACGGTCCGTCCCGACCTGCGGGAGATCACCGACGGGCACTTCTCCGCCTGCCACATGTCGCGCGCGGAGCGGGAAAAGATCTGGACCGAAGAGATTGCGCCGAAGCTGTGACTGAGCTGACGAAGAAGATTCCGGAGCAGGTCGCGGCGGGCGGTCCCTCGGACGGTGTCGAGCCGATCCTGAGGGTCACCGGCCTGGTCAAGCACTTCCCGATCACCAAGGGCCTGCTGAAACGCAAGGTCGGCGCGGTCCAGGCGGTCGACGGGCTCTCCTTCGACGTACGTCCCGGGGAGACCCTGGGCGTCGTCGGTGAGTCCGGGTGCGGCAAGTCGACCATGGGCCGGCTGATCACCCGGCTGCTCGAACCGACCGGTGGCACGGTCGAGTTCGAGGGCAAGGACATCACCCACATGTCCGCGGGCGCGCTGCGGCCGATGCGCCGCGACATCCAGATGATCTTCCAGGACCCGTTCGGGTCGCTGAACCCGCGCCACACCGTCGGCGGGATCGTCTCCACCCCCTTCAAGCTCCAGGGCATCGAGCCCGAGGGCGGCGTGAAGAAGGAGGTGCAGCGGCTGCTGGAGCTGGTGGGCCTGAGCCCCGAGCACTACAACCGCTACCCGCACGAGTTCTCCGGCGGACAGCGCCAGCGCATCGGCATCGCGCGGGCGCTGGCCCTCAACCCGAAGCTGGTCGTCGCCGACGAGCCGGTCTCGGCGCTGGACGTGTCGATCCAGGCCCAGGTGGTGAACCTGCTGGACGACCTCCAGAAGGAGCTGGGGCTGACGTACGTGATCATCGCGCACGACCTCTCGGTCATCCGCCATGTGTCGGACCGGATCGCGGTGATGTACCTCGGCAAGATCGTCGAACTGGCGGACCGCAAGTCGCTGTACGAGTCGCCCAAGCACCCGTACACGAAGGCGCTGCTGTCGGCCGTACCGGTGCCCGACCCGAGCCGGCGCGGCGGCAAGAGCGACCGGATCCTGCTCAAGGGCGATGTGCCGTCGCCGATCTCGCCGCCGACCGGCTGCCGGTTCCACACCCGGTGCTGGAAGGCGACGGAGGTCTGCAAGACGACCGAGCCGCCGCTGATCCAGCTCGGCGTGGGCCACCAGGCGGCCTGCCACCACCCGGAGAACGCGCCGGACCAGCGTCCGCAGGACACGGTCTCGGTGGCGGCGCGGGAGACGATCGAACTGGCGGAGGGGACGAGCGAGGCCGGCGCGAAGGCTGCCGGGGAGACCGGCGGGGCCTCCAAGGAGTAGTCCGCACCGGGCCGGGGCCGGCGCCCGGCGTGCCGCCCACGCGGGCGCCACGCGGCCCGGTCCCGGTCCGGCGGGCCGGTTCCCGTGTGTACGTACGGGTACCGGCACACTGTCCGGGTGTTCCATGAACTTTTCACGCCCTCCGTCCAGCACGCGCTCGACCTCGTCGGGATCTTCGTCTTCGCGATCTCCGGCGCCCTGCTCGCCGTACGGAAGAACTTCGATGTCTTCGGTATGGCGGTGCTGGCCGAGATCACCGCGCTGGGCGGAGGGCTGCTCCGTGATCTGATCATCGGAGCGGTGCCACCCGCCGCCTTCACCGATCTCGGCTACTTCTCCATGCCGCTGGTGGCGACCGCGCTGGTCTTCTTCCTCCACCCCCACGTCGAGCGGATCCAAGGCGCGGTCAACGTCTTCGACGCGGCGGGGCTCGGCCTCTTCTGCGTCACGGGGACCACCAAGGCGTACGAGTACGGGCTCGGCCTGACCTCCTCCGTCGTACTCGGACTGGCCACGGCCGTCGGCGGCGGCGTACTGCGCGACGTCCTCGCCAACGAGGTGCCGTCACTGCTGCGCTGGGACCGCGACCTCTACGCCGTACCCGCGATCGTCGGCGCCACGATGGTGGCGCTCTGCATCCGCTTCGACGCGCTCAACGGCCTCACCAGTGGGATCGCCGTCCTGACCGCGTTCGCCCTGCGGCTGCTCGCGATGCGCTTCCACTGGCGGGCGCCGCGCGCCTGGAACCGTCGCTCGGCGGCGGAGGAGCCGGTGTGACGTCGGCGGGCCCGCGTGGGTGCGACGGGCGCGGGGCCTCGGCCGGTACGTTCGTCCACGTAAGCTACCGCTTAGTACAGTCGTGTTGTACGGTTGCGTCCCATGGCACAGGTATCCATCGGCGACCGCGAGTTCGTCAGCGAGTTCGACCGCGAGACGGCCGTCTCGCTCCGCGCCCCAGGCGTCTACGACACCCGGCTCTTCCCGGGCTGGACCGTCATGAACGTCGTCAACGGCGGTTATCTGCTGGCGGTCATGGGCCGTGCGCTGGGTGAAGCCCTGCCGCACTCCGACCCGTTCGCCGTGTCCGCCCACTACCTCACGCCCTCGGTGCCGGGACCGGCCGTCGTGAGGACCGAGACCCTGCGCACCGGCCGTACGCTCTCCACCGGCCAGGCGTCCCTCTTCCAGACGGGCGAGGACGGCGGTGAGGTGGAGCGGATCCGGTTCCTCGCCTCGTACGGCGATCTGGACGCGCTGCCCGACGACGTGAGGACCGCCGCCAAGCCGCCCGGGATACCGCCGCGGGAACGGTGCGTCAGCACCGCCGACGGGCCGGCGCCGGAGGGCGACTTCGCCATCCTCGACCGGCTCGCCATGCGGATCGACCCCGCCACCGTCGGCTGGGCGGTCGGCGAGCCCTCCGGGCGGGGCGAGATGCGCGCCTGGTTCGAACTCGCCGACGGTCGCGCCCCCGATCCGCTCTCGCTGCTGTTCACCGTCGACGCGCTGCCGCCGACCTCCTTCGACCTGGGCCTGCGGGGCTGGACGCCGACCGTCGAACTGACCGTCCACGTCCGCTGCCGCCCGGCCCCCGGACCGCTCCGGGTCGCCATCACCACCCGTAACCTGGCCGGCGGCTTCCTGGAGGAGGACGCGGAGGTCTGGGACAGCGCGGACCGGCTGGTCGCCCAGTCCCGCCAACTGGCCCGCGCGCCCCGCCCCTGAGGGGTCAGGAGCGGCGCGCGGGGAGTGTCCGGCCGCTGTGCAGGAAGCGGCCGACCGCCGCGGCGAGTTCCGCCGGCGCGTCCTCCTGCACGAGGTGGCCGGCGCCCGCCAGCAGGCGCAGCTCGGCGCCGGGGATCAGCGCCGCCAGCTCCGCGCCCCTGGCCGCGGGGATCCAGGTGTCCTCCGCGCCCCAGCAGATCAGTACGGGCAGCTCCAGCTCCCCGTACCGGCCCTGGATCTCGTCCGTGTACCGCTGGTCGTTCTGCCGGATCTGCCGGTAGAAGGCGGGCTGACCCGCGGCCCCGCACCAGTCGTCGGCCAGCCGCTCCAGGACGGCGGGCGCCAGGCCCTGATGGCTCGCGGAGGAGACGTACTCCCGCACCAGTGCCCGGTGCAGGGCGGGCGGCAGTTGGGCGAAGACATCGCCGTGCGCCCCCAGCAGCCGGTACGCCGGTGAACCCCAGGGCGCCAGTGCCACCGGGTCGACCAGAACCAGCCGTTCGTACGCGGCGCCGTGCAGAAGATGGGCGCGCAGGGCCACGCACCCGCCGAAGTCATGGGCGACGACGGCCGGCGGGCCGTCAGGGCCACCGCTCAGGCCCCAGTGGCCGAGGAGTTCGGTGAAGACCCGGGCCTGCGCGTCCAGCGACACGTCCTGCCCCGGGCTCTTCTCCGAGGCGCCGAACCCCGGCATGTCCCAGACGAGAACCCGTTGGTCCGGCGCGAAGGCGCGGGCGAGGGCGCGCCAGACGTACGAGGAGAACGGCGTCCCGTGCAGCAGCACGACGGGCGGTGAGCCGGGTGAGCCGAACGCGGCCCAGCGGACCTCGCCCGACGAGCTGGGGAACGTGCGGTCGAGCGTCCACTCTGTCATGACCGTAACGCTAGACACTCCTGACAGTGCTCGGCAAGTCCCGGTGCGGACCGCTACCCGGCCGGTCCGTGGCGGCTTCGGCCCGTACCGGTCGCGTGGGCGCCCGTGCGCGCTCGTAGAATCGTGCCCACCATGGCTTACCTCGACCACGCCGCGACCACTCCGATGCTGCCGGAGGCGATCGAGGCGATGACCGCCCAGTTCGGCCTCGCCGGCAACGCCTCCTCGCTCCACGCCGCCGGGCGCCGGGCCCGCCGTACCGCCGAGGAGGCCCGCGAGGCCTTCGCGGAGGCCCTCGGCGCGCGCCCCAGCGAGGTGGTCTTCACCTCGGGCGGCACGGAGGCCGACAACCTCGCCGTGAAGGGCCTGTACTGGTCCCGCCGCGACGCGGACCCGGCCAGGACCCGGGTGCTGGCCAGCCCCGTGGAGCACCACGCCGTCCTCGACGCCGTCGAATGGCTCGGCGAACACGAGGGCGCCACCGTCGAATACCTCCCCGTCGACCCCTACGGACGGGTCCTGCCCGACGCCCTGCGCGCGGCGATCGAACGGAACCCGCTCGATGTCGCCCTCGCCACCGTCATGTGGGCCAACAACGAGATCGGCACGATCCTGCCGGTCCCGGAACTCGCCGAGGTGGCGGCGGAGTTCGACATTCCGCTGCACTCCGACGCGGTTCAGGCCTTCGGTCAGACCGAGCTGGACTTCGGCGCCTCCGGGCTCGCCGCGATGACCGTCTCCAGCCACAAGATCGGCGGCCCGTACGGCATCGGCGCCCTGCTGCTCGGCCGCGCGTACACGCCCGTGCCCGTGCTGCACGGCGGCGGCCAGGAACGCCATGTCCGCTCGGGCACCCTCGACGTGCCCGCCGTCGCCGCCTTCGCGGTCGCGGGCCGGCTCGCCGCGGAACGGCGCGAGGCGTTCGCCCGCGAGATCGGCGCCCTGCGGGACGAACTGATCACGGCCGTACGGACCGCCGTCCCCGACGCGGTCCTCGGCGGCGACCCCGAACACCGCCTCGCCGCCAACGCGCACTTCAGCTTCCCCGGCTGCGAGGGCGACTCCCTGCTCCTGCTGCTCGACGCCCAGGGCATCGAGTGCTCGACCGGCTCCGCGTGCACGGCGGGAGTGGCCCAGCCGAGCCATGTCCTGCTGGCCACCGGCAGCGACCCGGACCTGGCCAGGGGCACCCTGCGCTTCTCGCTGGGCCACACGTCCACGGCGGCGGACGTCGAGGCGGTCGCGAAGGCCATCGGCCCGGCGGTCGACCGCGCGCGCAACGCCGGCCTGAGCTGACGGAACGGCGCGGGGCGGGCCCGGCACCCCGGGCGCGGGGCGGGCCCGGCACCCCCGGGCCCGCCCCTTCACCGCTCACGCCGTGCCGGCCACCGCCTCCGTCGCCGGGACGCGCAGCGCGCCGCGCGCCGTGCCCAAGGTGGTGATCAGGGTCGCCCCGGCGGCGACCGCCACGACGCCCAGCCAGATCCCGGGGCCCTGGCCCGGCAGCACCGCCTCCGTACGGACCAGGCTGAACGGCAGGATCCCGGCGAGCCCCGCGACCGTACCGAAGAACACGCCGGTCACCGTCAGCACCAGGGACTCGACCCCGACCGTCCCGAGGACCTGGCCCGGTGTCGCACCGGCGAGGCGCTGCGTGCCGAACTCGGCGCGCCGGTACGAGGTCGCCGCGTACAGGCTGTTGATCAGCGTCACGCAGGCGAAGACCACGACGATCCCGACGACCACCAGGTTCACCGTCTCCAGGTTCTTGTCCTCGACCGACCGGGTCAGACCGGACGCCTCGATCGCGCCGGTCTCCAGGGTCTGCATGTAGAGCGTCCCCGTCGCGATCCCGGTGAACAGGGTCAGCGGCATCAGCACCGTCGCGAGCCGCGGCGCCCGCTCCCGCAGCGTGTGCACGGTCAGCCAGCCGCTCGCGCCCGCGACCGCGCCGACCGGCCGCGCCAGCCGGTCCAGCACCCCGCGCAGCAGGGCCGGGGCGAGGAGCGCGAAGCCGACGGAGAGCAGGATCGCGCCGCAGGCCGGCGCCGCCATCAGCGCGGGTTCCGCCGCGTCCATCGCGAACGTGGCGCACACCCCCGCGACGCCGGCGGCCAGCGCGGCGAACGCGCCCACGTTCCGCAGCCTGCCACGGGACGCCCGTACCCCCGCCGTGGTGGCCCGCGTCGCCCGCCGTACCGCGAGGAACGCCGCGCCGACCGAGGCCAGCAGCGTCACGCCCACGCCCGCCGCCGGCGCCACGGGACCGAAGGCGTACGCCACGGAGCCGGCGACCTGACCGGTGTCCTGGAACATCCGGAGCAGCACCCGCCCGCCCAGCATCGCGGGCCCCACCGCGAGCAGCGAGCCCAGCAGCGCCACGGCCACCGCCTCGCCGACCACCATCCGCGTGATCTGCGCGGGCGTGGCCCCCGTGCTGCGCAGCAGGGCGATCTCGGCGCCCCGCTGCGTCACGTTCACGGTCAGGGTGGAGGCGACGGCGAAGAACACCAGCAGCGCCCCGTACCCGCCGACCACGCCGCCCACCAGGCCGAGGGTCTCCGCGTCGGAGGGAGCGACGGCGTTCGCGCCCGCCGTGTCGTGCAGCGAGTTGAACGCCATGAGGATCGCCGCCCCCAGGAAGGCGGAGAGCAGGGTGGCGAGGAAACGCCAGGGACGGTGCCGTACGGAGCGCAGGGCGAGGAGGAACATGGCTCAGACCCCCGCCCGCGTACCGCTGCTCGCGGTGTCGTCGCCGGCCGCGCCGCCGCCCGCCGTGCCGCTCTTCGTGCCACTACGGGCCGCCGTGCCGCTCGTCGTGCCACTACGGACCGCCGCGCCGCTGCCCGCCGTGCCGCTCGTCGTGCCACTACGGGCCGCCGCGCCGCCGCCCGCCGTGCCGCTCGTCGTGCCACTACGGGCCGCCGCGCCGCCGCCCGCCGTGCCGCCGAGGTGCGCGAGCCGCTCAGCGACCGCGTCCGCCGTCGGCGCGTCGAGCCGCCCGGCGAGCCGGCCGTCCGCCAGGAAGACCACCGAGTCGGCGTACGAGGCGGCCACCGGGTCGTGCGTCACCATCACCACCGTCCTGCCGTGCACCCGTACCGCATCCTGGAGCAGCCGCAGCACCTCCCGCGCGCTGCGGGTGTCCAGCGCGCCCGTCGGCTCGTCCGCGAAGATCACGGCCGGCCCGGTGACCAGCGCCCTGGCGATGGCGACGCGCTGCCGCTGGCCGCCGGACAGCTCCTCGGGGCGGTGGCCGAGCCGGTCGCCCAGGCCGACCTGGCCGAGGATCCGCCGGGCGCCGTCCCGGTCGACCGGGCGTCCGGCCAGGCGCAGCGGCAGGACGGTGTTCTGCTCCACGGTGAGCGCGGGCAGCAGGTTGTACTGCTGGAAGACGAAACCGATCCGGCGGCGCCGGAACCGCGTCAGCTCCGCCTCGTCGCCGCCCGTCAGCTCCGCGCCGTCCACCACGACACGACCGCCGTCGGTCCTGTCGAGCCCGGCCGCGCACTGGAGCAGGGTGGACTTGCCGGAGCCGGAGGGCCCCATCACCGCGGTGAAGGAACCGGCGGACAGGCTCAGCGTCACGTCGTCCAGCGCCGTCACCGCGTTCCCCGCCCCGGCCGACCCGTAGACCTTCCGCACCCCGACCAGCCGCAGCGCCTCCGAGCCGCCCCCGGCCCGGCCCGCGCCACCCGCCCGGTCCCTCGTACGACGTGTGTGGCCCGTACGACTCGCACGACGAAACATGTCCAGCCCTCCCCGTCGCCGGCGCCCGTCGCGCCGCCGCTGACGACGACGTTACGGACGCGAGGGGGCGCGCACACGGGGCGTAGCCACCAGGTGCGGGGGTGGCCCTGAGTGCACCTTCAGGGCCTCGGTCACCCTCTCTCCTCGGTCACCCCCTCCGTCACGTCTTCCGCGCGGATGCCGCCCCCGACGGTGACGGCGACGGCGAGGCGACCGGCTTAGCCTCCCGCACCAGCTTCAGATAGCGGTCCCAGTCCCAGAGCGGCCCCGGGTCCGTGTGGTCCGTCCCCGGAACCTCCACATGCCCGACGATGTGCTCGCGGTCGACCGGTATCCTGTGGCGTCTGCATATGTCGGCGGTCAGCCGCGCCGACGAGCGGTACATCGCGTCCGTGAACGACTCCGGTTTGTCCACGAAGCCCTCGTGCTCGATGCCGACCGAGCGCTCGTTCCAGCTCCTGTTCCCCGCGTGGTAGGCCACGTCCAGCTCGCGGATCATCTGCGCCACATGGCCGTCCCCGCGCACCACGTAGTGCGACGCCGCGCCGTGCGCGGGGTCACGGAAGACCTTCAGCGCCACGTCGTAACTGCCCTGTACGACGTGGACGACCACCCGGTCGACGCGGAAGTCGTCGGGCCGGTCGGCCCGCCGCCAGTTCGCGGACGAGGCCGCCACCCACTCCGAGGGCGCGTAGTCCAGCTCACCCTCCTCGCGCGGCTTCCCGACGCCCGGCACCTGCCACCAGAACCGCGCCAGCTCGTCCCGGGCCAGCACGCCCCCGCCGACCACGGCCGCCGCGCCGCCGATCAGCACCGCCCGGCGGCCGATCTTCTTCCCGTCCCGGGGCGCGGGCGCCCGGCGGCTGCCCCCCACGCCGCTGCCTGCCGTACCCTGCTCGTTCTCGCCCATATGATCGTCAACGCATATCCGCGCGACTGTGGTTCCCCCGGGCCGTACCCTGGTTGAGCTATGACTCAGAATTCCCAGCGCCCCCTGCGCGTACTCGCCGCCATGTCGGGCGGCGTGGACTCCGCCGTCGCCGCCGCCCGCGCCGCCGAGGCGGGGCACGACGTCACCGGCGTACACCTCGCGCTCTCCGCGAACCCGCAGTCCTTCCGCACCGGCGCCCGCGGCTGCTGCACCATCGAGGACTCCCGCGACGCACGCCGCGCCGCCGATGTGATCGGCATCCCGTTCTACGTGTGGGACCTCGCGGAACGCTTCCGCGAGGACGTCGTGGAGGACTTCGTCGCGGAGTACGAAGCCGGCCGCACCCCCAACCCGTGCCTGCGCTGCAACGAGAAGATCAAGTTCGCGGCGCTCCTCGACAAGGCGCTCGCCCTCGGCTTCGACGCGGTGTGCACGGGCCACTACGCGACGGTCGTCACCGTCCCGGACGGCTCCCGCGAACTGCACCGCGCCAGCGACATGGCCAAGGACCAGTCGTACGTCCTCGGCGTCCTCGACGAGCGCCAGCTCGCCCACGCGATGTTCCCCCTCGGCGACACGCTCACCACCAAGGACGAGATCCGCGCCGAGGCCGAGCGCCGGGGCCTGGCCGTGGCGAAGAAGCCCGACAGCCACGACATCTGCTTCATCGCGGACGGCGACACCCAGGGCTTCCTCGCGGACCGCCTGGGCCGGGCCGAGGGCGACATCGTCGACGAGTCCGGTACGCGGATCGGCAGCCACGACGGCGCGTTCGGCTTCACCATCGGCCAGCGCAAGGGCCTGCGCATCGGCCACCCGGCCGCCGACGGCAAGCCCCGCTACGTCCTGGACATCTCCCCGGTCGACAACCGCGTCACGGTCGGCCCCGCCGCCTCCCTCGACGTCACGTCCCTGACGGCCCTCAAGCCCCGCTGGTGCGGCACCGCCCCCACCGGCCCCGGCGACTACACGGCCCAGCTCCGCGCCCACGGCGGCGAGACCCCGGTGACGGCCGAACTGATCGACGCCACCCTCCACGTCCACTTCGACGCACCGGTCCGCGGCGTCGCCCCCGGCCAGGCGATCGTCCTGTACGACGGCCCCCGCGTCGTCGGCTCGGCCACGATCGCGACAACGGAACGCCGCACGGGGGCCCTGGCGGGCTGACCGCGGGTGCCGGGGGGTCCGTGGCCCGGCGTGCCCGGCCGTCTCAGGTGATCAACAGCGCTGGCACTGCCCGCCCGGCCGTCGTAGGCTGCCCGGTGCGGGACGTCCGCGCGATGACATACGCGGCGGGGAGTCCCCGGAGCGGTGCTCCTGGTGGACGAACTGGACTCAAGCCGGCACCCCACGCTCGCCGCCGAGGTCGTACGGACCTTCCAGGGCCCCAAGGCGAATCCCCGTGACGCCCAACTGATCTTCACCACGCATGACGCCACCCTCCTGGGCAGCGAGGTCCTGGACCGGCCGCTCGGCCGCGATCGGGTCTGGATCACGGCCAAGGACCGTACGGGGGCGACCGAGTTGTATCCGCTCACCGCCGCCCGCCCGGCGGACGGCGAGAACCTGGAGCGCGGCTATCCGCGCGGCCGGTACGGCGGCGTGCCGCGCGTCAGCGCGGGCGAGATCGCCCGCGAGGTGCCCTGGCAGGAGGCGAAGGCGTCAGCGTGAGTACGCGGGGTGGCGAACAGCAGGGGCGGTCAAGGGCGGAGTGGCCGAGGAGCGCGCGGTGGCTGTCAGGTCTCTCTGGGTGTGTACTGCGCGGCCCGCAGGGCGGAGATCAGAGTACGGAAAGGCGGCCAGGTCCGTCGTGGTGATCACCGCGGGCCGCCCCCGCCCCGTCCGGCAGGCGCTACGCCGCGAAGAACTCCTCCAGCACCGGCGCCAGTACGTGCGGCGCCACCTCGTGGGTCTGGCCCGTCAGGGTGCGGTGCCGGCCGCGGGGGAGGGCCTGGGCCGCCGCGCGGGCCGCGTCGCGTACCACCGGGGGGCTCGCGCCGCCGTCCACGATCATCGCGCGGGTGGTGACCGCCGAGAGGCGGCGGACCGGGATCAGCCCCTCGCCCAGCACCTGGTTGTCGTACGCGAGGGTGTGGGCCACCGCCGCCAGGTCCGGCCAGAGGGGGGACCGCCGCATCGCGGTGATCGTCGCCGGGTGCAGCTCCATGGCCGACAGGAACAGCTCCACCGCGTCGTCCCGCTCCCCGCGCGCCAGCAGCTCCGTCAGCCGCTCCGTGTACGCGGCCTTCGCCGGAAGGGCGGCCGGGTCCGTGGCGTACGGCGGTTCGTACACCGCGAACTGGGTGACCGGCAGGCCCGCCGCCACCGCCTCCAGGACCAGCGCGCCGCCCGAGGACACACCGAACAGCGCCGCGCTGCCGCCCGCCGCCGCGAGCAGCGCCGCCAGGTCCTCGACCTCCCGCTCCACGGCGTACGGGGCGCGGTCGCCGCTGGCGCCCCGGCCGCGCCGGTCGTAGGTGATCGTCGCGAAGCGTGGCGCGAGCAGCCGGGCCAGCGGCGCCTCCGACTCCGCCGTACTGAACGCGCCCCCCACCAGAATCACCGGCGGCCCCTCGCCCGACCGCCGGTAAGCGATCGGGGTGCCGTCCCCCGACTTCACCTTGCACACGTTGTCCATGGAGAGTCAGACCGGCGGGCCGCGCCCAACTCATCGCTCGACGGCGGAAGTTTTTCGTGGGTTTCCGCAACGCCCTTCTCAGGCGTCCACGATTTCGGTGTCGTAGAAGCAGAAGTGGTCCTTGACCTGCGCTACTTCGGCCTTCGGGGTCGGGTAGGCCCAGACCAGGTCCGGCGCGTCCGGCAGCGACCAGTAGGACGCGTCACCCTTGAACGGGCAGTGGGTCGTGGTGTCCGAGGGCGTCAGCAGCTCCGTCCGTACGTCCTGCGGCGGCAGGTAGTAGCGGGCTGGGCAGCCCGTCTCGCGCAGAACGAGAGGGGCGCGGCTCTCCGCGAGGACCTGCCCGCCCCGTACGACGCGTACGTGCTCCGTGCCCTGCTCGACCGTGATGCGGTGTCCTGCGGCCATGGTGATCGGTCCCTTCGGAAGTGGGGTGCCGGCGGTGTCGCGCGCCGGTCTCCTCCCCACTCTTCAGCAACGTCGCACGCGGCGCTCTTCCCGGACCGTACCGTTCACCCCATGAATATCTGCGTCTTCCTCTCCGCCGCCGACCTCGACGAGCGCTACACGCGCCCCGCCCGCGAATTCGCCGAACTGATCGGCAAGGGAGGCCACACCCTCGTCTGGGGCGGCTCCGACAGCGGGCTGATGAAGGTCGTCGCCGACGGGGTGCAGGAGGGCGGCGGCCGGCTGGTCGGGGTGTCGGTGGACTTCCTCCATGCCGTGGCCCGGCCGAACGCCGACGAGATGGTGATCGCGAAGGACCTCGCCGAGCGCAAGGCGCTGCTGCTCGCCAAGTCCGACGCCGTCGTGGTCATGGTCGGGGGTACGGGGACGCTCGACGAGGCCACCGAGATCCTTGAGCTGAAGAAGCACGGCATGCACCGCCACCCCGTGGTGCTGCTCAACACGGCCGGCTTCTACGACGGGCTGAAGGAGCAGTTCCGGCGGATGGAGGACGAGGGCTTCCTGCCGCTGCCCCTCACCGACCTGGTCTTCTTCGCCGAGGACGGCGTCGGCGCCCTCGCCTACCTGGAGGAGGCGCTCGGCGTTCAGTGATCGCCGAGGGTGTGCTGTCACGGGGTCGCGGTGATGCGACGATGACCGCATGGCTACCCATCTCCTCACCGGTGCGGGCTCGGGCATCGGCGCCGCCGTCGCGCGCCGCCTGCACGAACGCGGCGACGACCTGATCCTCTTCGCCCGCGACGCGGGCCGCGCGAAGGAATTCGCGCGGGCCTTTCCCGGCGCCCGTACCCTCGTCGGCGACCTCGCCACCCCCGACCGGCTCTCCTGGGCGCTCGGTCAGCAGCACCTCCCCGACCGGCTCGACTCGCTCCTGCACATCGCGGGCGTCGTCGAGCTGGGCGAAGTCGGGGAGCTGACGCCCAAGACATGGCACAACCAGCTCGCGGTGAACCTGATCTCCCCCGCGGAGCTGACCCGGCTGCTCCTGCCGCAGCTCCGTGTCTCCCACGGGCAGATCGTCTTCGTCAACTCGGGTGCCGGGCTGCGCGCCCACGCCCGATGGAGCGCGTACGCCGCCTCCAAGCACGGACTGAAGGCGCTGGCCGACGCGGTGCGCGACGAGGAGCGGCCGAACGGCGTACGGGTCACCTCCGTGTACCCCGGCCGTACGGCGAGCCCCATGCAGGCCAAGGTGCACCAGCAGGAGGGCAAGGAGTACGACGCGTCCCGCTGGATCGACCCCGAGTCGGTCGCGACGACCGTCGTGGCCGCGCTCGACCTGCCGCGTGACGCGCAGATCGACGACGTGACCGTACGGCCGGGCCGATGAGCGGGCCGTCCGGCACTCCCGGCGGCGACACCGGAACCGCCGCTCCCCTCTGGGGGCCCGCCACCGGCGTCGGCTCCATGCCCGGCGGCGACGCGCGAGAGGCCGCCCGCGCCGTCACCGGGACCTTCGAGGACTTCCCCTACCTCGCCGAACTCCCCGCGCGGGGACCGGGCGCCGACATGATCGGGCGTACGGCCGGACTCCTCGCCGAGATCTACGCACGCGTGGAGCCCAGCGGCTGGCGGATCGGCGATCATCCGGGGCGGGACACCAAGCGGGCGCGGTCCTGGCTGGGGGAGGACCTCGACGCGCTGGAGGAGTTCACCCAGGGGTACGAGGGGCCGCTCAAGGTCCAGGTCGCCGGGGTGTGGACGCTGGCCGCCGCCCTGGAACTGCGCGGCGGGGAGTCCGCCCTCGGCGACCCCGGCGCCTGCCGGGACCTGACCGCGTCCCTGGTGGAAGGGGTGGGCGCGCACCTCGCGGACGTACGGCGCCGGGTGCCGGGCGCCGTACCCGTACTCCAGATCGACGAACCGTCCCTCACCGCCGTCCTGCGCGGACAGGTCAGGACCGCCAGCGGCTACCGCACCCACCGCGCGGTGGACCGGCAGGTCGTGGAGGGCGCGCTGCGCGAACTGACGGCGCTCGCGCCGGGGGCCGCGGTCGTCCACTCCTGCGCGCCGGACGTGCCGTTCGCGCTGCTGCGGCGGGCGGGCGCGGCGGCCGTCTCGTTCGATTTCGATCTGCTCACCGAGCGTGACGAGGAGACGATCGGGGAGGCGGTCGAGGCCGGTACGAAGCTGTTTGCCGGAATCGTGCCGGGCACCGACGGCCCGTTGTCAGACCCGGCCGGTAGCGTCATGGGTGTCAGGACGCTGTGGCGCAGGCTGGGGCTCGATCCGGGGACTCTGACGGAGTCCGTGGTGCTCACGCCGGCGTGCGGGCTCGCGGGTGCCTCACCCGCTTACGCGCGCGCCGCCACGGCGCACTGCGTCAGGGCCGCGAGATCCCTCGCGGACAACCCTGAGTGACGGTCCCGGACGACGGGCCATGGCGAAACGGGAGGACCAGACGGTGGCTGGCGAACAGCAGAGCGCGGTGCCCGCTGAGGCACGGGAGCGGCATGCCCTCCTCGCCGAGCAGATCGAGGAGCACCGCTTCCGGTACTACGTGAAGGACCAGCCGATCGTCAGCGACGGCGAGTTCGACCGGCTGCTGCGCACCCTGGAGGCGCTGGAGGAGACGTACGCGGAGCTGCGCACGCCCGACTCGCCGACGCAGAAGGTCGCGGGGGCGTACGCGACGGACTTCACCGCGGTCCAGCACCACGAGCGGATGCTCTCCCTCGACAACGCGTTCGACGACGAGGAGCTGGGGGCGTGGGCCGACCGGGTCGCCAAGGACGTGGGCACGCCGGACTTCCACTACCTGTGCGAGCTGAAGGTCGACGGGCTCGCGGTCAACCTGACGTACGAGCACGGCAGGCTGACCCGCGCGGCCACCCGGGGCGACGGCCGCACGGGCGAGGACATCACGCCCAACGTCCGCACGATCGCGGAGATCCCGCACCGCCTCGAAGGGGAGGACATCCCCGCGCTGGTGGAGATCCGCGGCGAGGTCTACTTCCCGATGGACGCCTTCCAGGAGCTGAACGCGCGTCTGGTGGAGGCCGGCGACAAGCCGTTCGCCAACCCGCGCAACGCGGCGGCGGGTTCGCTGCGCCAGAAGGACCCGAAGATCACCGCGACGCGTCCGCTGCACATGGTGGTGCACGGCATCGGGGCCCGCCAGGGCTTCGACATCGACCGCCTCTCCCACGCCTATGAACTGCTGCGCGCGTGGGGGCTGCCGACCGCCCGCCACAACAAGGTGGTCGATTCGGTCGCCGGGGTCAGGGAGTTCATCGCGTACTTCGGGGAGAACCGCCACTCCGTGGAGCACGAGATCGACGGCGTGGTCGTCAAGCTCGACGAGATCCCGCTCCAGGGCCGGCTGGGCTCCACCTCGCGCGCGCCGCGCTGGGCCATCGCCTGGAAGTACGCGCCGGAGGAGGTCAACACGAAACTGGTGAACATCCGGGTCGGCGTGGGCCGTACGGGGCGGGTCACGCCCTACGCCCAGGTCGAGCCGGTCACGGTGGCGGGCTCCGAGGTCGAGTTCGCCACCCTGCACAACCAGGACGTGGTGCGGGCCAAGGGCGTCTGGATCGGCGACACGGTCGTGCTGCGCAAGGCCGGTGACGTCATCCCGGAGATCCTCGGCCCGGTCGTCGACCTGCGCCCGGACGACGCCCACGAGTTCGTGATGCCGACCGAGTGCCCCGAGTGCGGTACGCCGCTGCGCGCGATGAAGGAGGGGGACATCGACATCCGGTGTCCCAACGCGCGCACCTGCCCCGCCCAGTTGCGCGAGCGGCTCTTCTATCTCGCGGGCCGCAAGTGCCTGGACATCGAGAACTTCGGCTATGTCGCGGCGGCGGCCCTGACCAAACCGCTGGAACCGGCCATTCCTCCGCTGCTGGACGAGGGCGATCTCTTCGACCTGACCATCGAGCGGCTGCTGCCCATCACGGCGTACGTCCTCGACCAGGACAGCGGTCTGCCCAAGCGCGATCCGAAGACCGGCGAGGAGAAAATCGCCACCGTCTTCGCCAACCAGGCGGGCGAGCCGCGGAAGAACGCGCTCGCGATGCTGGAGAACATCGCGGCTGCCAAGGAGCGCCCGCTCGCGCGGATCATCGCCGGACTCTCCGTCCGTCATGTGGGGCCGGTCGCCTCCGAGGCGCTGGCCAGGGAGTTCCGTTCGATCGACCGGATCGACGAGGCGACGGAGAAGGAGTTGGCGGACGTCGCCGGCGTCGGACCGATCATCGCGGCCTCCCTCAAGGAGTGGTTCGCGGTCGACTGGCACCGCGAGATCCTGCGCAAGTGGCGTGCGGCGGGCGTCCGGATGGAGGAGGAGGGCTCGGGCGAGGACGACGGCCCCCGGCCGCTGGAAGGGCTCACGGTCGTGGTGACGGGCACGCTGGAGCAGTACACGCGGGATGGCGCGAAAGAGGCGCTGCAGAGCCGGGGAGCGAAGGTGACCGGCTCGGTTTCGAAGAAGACCGCCTTCGTGGTGGTCGGTGAGAACCCCGGGTCGAAGTACGACAAGGCGATGCAGTTGAAGGTGCCGGTCCTGGACGGAGACGGGCTCACCGTCCTGCTCGAACAGGGCCCCGACGCCGCCAGGGAGGTCGCGCTCACCCCCGAGGAGCCCGCCGCCACCGGCGAAGAGGCCCCGTCGTCAGCCGTGGAAGCCTCGTCCACACCCGTGGAAGCTCCGTCCACACCCGAGGAGGCTCCGGTCACGCCCGAGGAGTGAGGCGCGCCCGCCCCGCGGTGCGCGGCTTCACACCGTCGATTTCGGGCCGTCAAGCTCACCCGTTCGGCGCATACCAGATGGATAGGGATGGGCCGGTCGCATTCGGGCAACAGATGTAGAGCGCTGCCCGTCGAGGCCTTTCGCGGCCTACTGTTGAGATGTGCGCCTGTCGAACACGGCTCAGTGGTCCGATTCCAGCCGTGTTGCACGACAACGTGCCATCGCGTGGCATCGGCTCCGCCGGCTGTGAGAGGGACGGGAATGAAACCGACCGAGAGCGCCGCCCCGGTCTCACCCCCGCGCGGTTTCGCGGGATTTGGGGGCATGGTGGCCAGAACGCCCGTTCTGGTGGTGGGACTCGCCGTCGTCGCTCTGGTGACGGGCGTGGTGTGGACACTGAGGGACGGTCACGCCCTGTTCCCCGGCTCCGACGCCGGCTGGGCGCTGGCCGTCCTCACCGCCGTCATCGTCGGCCATCTCGTCGCGCTCGGCCGCGACCGCTGGTGGGGCGGGACAGGGTCCGGCGCGGCACTCACCCTCGCCGTACTGCTGCTGTACGGCTGGGTCGCGGCCGGACTGGTCAGCCTGGCCGTCGTCGTCCTGGTCGGCGTGGCCCGCAGACACCGCTGGCGCCTGGGTGTCCTGCACGGCGCGGCCGACCTGCTGGGGACCGGGGCCGCCGCGCTCACCCTGGCGCTGTTCGGTGTGGTCCCCACCGTCGAGCACCCCTGGCAGCCGCTCGGCTGGACCATCGGCGACGTCCCGGAGATCGTGCTCGCGGCGGGCGTCCAGCTCGCGGTCACCCGGCTGCTGCTCTGGTACGCGCTGGTGCCGCAGGGCGCGGGGGTGCCGGCCGCCGCCCGTACCGCTCTCTACCGGCAGGGGCTCGTCGCGGTCGCCCTGCTCGGCATCGCTCCGCTGATCTGTGTCGTCGCGATGTCGCAGCCGGTGCTCCTGCCGCTCTTCGCCATCCCGCTGATAGCTCTCGACTCCACCCTCTGGATCGCCAGGGCGCGCGCCGAGGAACAGCTCCGCGACCCGCTGACCAAACTCCCCAACCGCCAGTGGCTGCTGGAGCGCACCTGGTCGGCGCTGGAGGAGGCGGAGGGCCAGGGTGCCAGGGCGGCGCTGGTCCTGATCGACCTGGACCGGTTCCGTTCCGTCAACGACACGCTCGGCCACATGGCGGGCGACCGGCTGCTGCTGCAGATAGCGGACCGGCTGCGGCTGGCCCTGCCGCGCGGGGCCGAGGCGGCGCGGCTCGGCGGCGACGAGTTCGCCGTACTGCTCCCGACGTGCGACTCCACCACCAGCGCGCAGCGCGTCGCCCGTCACCTGGTGGCCGACCTGTCCTCCTCGCTGGACCTCGACGGCCTCACCCTCGTCCTGGAGGCGAGCGCCGGGGTCGCCGTCTACCCCGAGCACGCGCTCGACGCGGAGGGACTGCTCCAGCGGGCCGACGTCGCCATGTACCAGGCGAAGCGGGACCGTACGGGCGTGGAGGTCTACGAGTCCAAGCGGGACTCCAACACCCCCGACCGCCTCGGCCTCCTCGGCGACCTGCGCCGCGCGCTGGACGCGCGGGAGGTGGAGCTGCACTACCAGCCGAAGGTCCGCTTCGACGGCCAGGTCGCCGGCCTGGAGGCGCTGGTGCGCTGGGTGCATCCCGAACGGGGCCGCGTCCCTCCGGACGAGTTCATCGCGATCGCCGAGTCCTCCGGTCTGATGCCTCACCTCACGGAGTACGTACTGGACACCGCTCTCGCTCAGGTCGCCCGCTGGCGATCCCAGGGACTGATGGTGCCGGTCGCCGTCAATGTCTCGCCCAGGGACGTTCACACCCCCGGCTTCGCGGGCGCGGTGGCGGCGCGGCTGGCCCGGCACGGGGTCCCGGCCGGCTCCCTCCAGTTGGAGATAACGGAACACGTCCTGCTGGAGGATCCCCAGCGCGCCGCCGACACCCTCGCCGGTCTCACCGGGCACGGGGTGAAGATGTCGCTCGACGACTTCGGTACGGGGTACTCCTCGCTGGTCCACCTCCGGCGGCTGCCGGTGAGCGAGCTGAAGATCGACCGTTCCTTCGTGGCCCGCCTCGCGGTCGACACCGAGGACGCGGAGATCGTCCGCTGCACCGTCGACCTGGCGCACTCCCTGGGCCTGCTGGTCGTCGCGGAGGGCGTCGAGGACGACGAGACCTGGGAGCGGCTGCGGGACCTGGGCTGCGACGCCGTACAGGGCTGGCTGGTGGCAGCCGCGATGCCGCCCCACGAGGCGACGGCCTGGCTGCTGGCCAGGGGCGAGCACGGCTGGCAGCGTCCGGCCGAGCTGGCGGCGGCGGCGCGGGCCCGCGAACAGTCGGGCCAGGCGGTGACGTAACACGTGACGCGGCGGGTGACGCGGTAGGCGTAGCAGGTGAGTCGGTACGGACCGCGGTGCGGTGCGAGGAGCCGGGCGCGCCCCCGAGCGGGGCCGCCCGAGGGCCCGTCGCCCGGGGCCGGCCCGCGGGGGTGGACCGGCCGTTTCGTGAGCAGGGGTGCCCGCCCCATAGGATTGGGTGAAAACCAATCACACTCACCCCTGAGGATCGCTGCATGCCTGGCATCACGCGCGAGGAGGTCGCCCACCTCGCCCGGCTGGCGCGTCTGGAGCTGAAGGCCGAAGAGCTCGACCACTTCGCCGGACAGCTCGACGACATCATCGGCGCGGTCGCCCGCGTATCCGAGGTAGCCGACCAAGACGTACCGCCGACCTCCCACCCGCTGCCGCTGACGAACGTCATGCGCGCGGACGAGGTCCGCCCGTCGCTCACCCCCGAGCAGGCGCTTTCCGGCGCCCCTGCCCAGGAGCAGCAGCGTTTCAAGGTGCCGCAGATCCTGGGGGAGGACTAAACAGTCATGACCGACACCGTCAAGACGGACATCATCAAGCTCACCGCCGCCGAGATCGCCGCGAGGATCGCCTCCGGTGACCTCACGGCCGTCGAGGTCACCGAGGCACACCTCGCACGCATCGAGGCCGTCGACGAGAAGGTGCACGCCTTCCTGTACGTCGACCGCGAGGGCGCGCTCGCGCAGGCCCGCGCCGTGGACGCGAAGCGGGCGGCGGGCGAGAAGCTCGGCCCGCTGGCCGGCGTCCCCGTCGCGCTGAAGGACATCTTCACCACCGAGGGGATCCCGACCACCGTCGGTTCCAAGATCCTCGAAGGCTGGCTCCCGCCGTACGACGCGACGCTCACCAAGAAGCTCAGGGCCGCGGACGTCGTCATCATCGGCAAGACCAACATGGACGAGTTCGCCATGGGGTCCTCCACGGAGAACAGCGCGTACGGTCCCACCGGCAACCCCTGGGACCTCACCAAGATCCCCGGCGGCTCCGGCGGTGGCTCGTCCGCCTCGCTCGCCTCCTACCAGGCGCCGCTGGCCATCGGCACGGACACCGGCGGCTCCATCCGCCAGCCCGCCGCGCTCACCGGCACGGTCGGCGTCAAGCCGACGTACGGCGCCGTCTCCCGCTACGGCATGGTCGCCTTCTCGTCCTCCCTGGACCAGGGCGGCCCGTGCGCCCGTACGGTGCTGGACACCGCGCTGCTGCACGAGGTCATCGCGGGCCACGACCCGCTCGACTCCACCTCCATCGACGCGCCGGTCCCGCCGGTCGTCGAGGCCGCCCGCAACGGCTCGGTGGCCGGGATGCGCGTCGGCGTCGTCCGGCAGTTCCGCGGCGAGGGGTACCAGGCGGGCGTCCTCCAGCGCTTCGACGAGTCGGTCGAACTGCTGCGGGAGCTGGGCGCCGAGATCGTCGAGCTGGACTGCCCGTCCTTCGACCTCAGCCTCGCCGCGTACTACCTGATCGCGCCGTCCGAGTGCTCCTCGAACCTCGCGCGTTTCGACGCCATGCGGTACGGCCTGCGCGTCGGCGACGACGGCACGCGCTCCGCCGAGGACGTCACCGCCCTCACCCGCGAGGCGGGCTTCGGCGACGAGGTCAAGCGCCGCGTCATCCTGGGCACGTACGCGCTCAGCTCCGGCTACTACGACGCGTACTACGGCTCCGCCCAGAAGGTCCGCACCCTCATCACCCGGGACTTCGAGAAGGCCTTCGAGCAGGTCGACGTGATCGTCTCCCCGACGTCCCCGACCACGGCCTTCGGTATCGGTGAGCGCACCGACGACCCGATGGCGATGTACCTGGCGGACCTGTGCACCATCCCCGTCAACATGGCGGGCAACGCGGCCATGTCGCTGCCCTGCGGCCTCGCGCCGGAGGACGGCCTCCCGGTCGGTCTGCAGATCGTCGCCCCCGCCATGAAGGACGACCGGCTCTACAAGGTCGGTGCCGCCGTCGAAGCGGCCTTCGTGGAAAGGTGGGGACACCCGTTGCTGGAGGAGGCACCGTCACTGTGACCAGTGCAATGAGCAAGGCCAAGGGCTTCAAGAAGTCCAAGACCGGTACGTACCTGTCGATCGGCAGCACCGCGCTCGGCGCCCTCGGCGTCGTGAAGCAGGCCAAGCTGGCCCGCAAGGAGCACGACACGCTCCGGCTGGTCGACGCGGCGGTCTCCGCGGTGGCCATCGTCACGGGGCTGGCGATCCTGTACCGCGAGCTGAAGCGCCTGGGCGACGACGACGTCCTGCTGGGCTGACGCCGACGGTACGGGTGCCGGGGCCTTGGCGGGCCCCGGCACCCGTACCGCGGCGTACCGCCGCCGCTGTTGCCATCGCTGCCACCGCTGCCACGGAAGGAGGTGACCTGGTGATCACCCGCATCGAGATCGACGGCTTCAAGTCGTTCGTCGGCTTCGCCCTGGACGTACGCCCCTGCACCGTGCTGATGGGTGTCAACGGCGGCGGCAAGTCGAACCTCCTGGACGCCCTGGACTTCGTCCGGCGTGTGGTGACGACCGGGCTGCCGAGGGCGCTGGACGGCGACAACCTGCGGCTCGCCGCACGCGACCTGTTCCACCATGCCGACGGGGCCGGCGGCGCGTTCACGGCGCCCGACCTGACGATCAAGATCGGCATGATCGTGCCCAGCGCGTACGGGCCGCTCCCGCTGGTCGTGCGGCTGGCCATCGAACGCCAGGGCACACCGCCCGGGCCCGTGAAGGCCGCATGGCGGGGTGGGCGGGTCTGGGTGAGCAGCCTCACCCGTACCGAGTGGATGGACCGGCTGGCGGTTCCGGAACCGCTGCGTGCGGCCCTCGCCGCGGCGCGGACGTCGTTCGTGGAGCGCAACGGGGCGGACTGGGCTCCGCTCCGCGGCAGCGACCCCGCCGCGGGCGGACCCACGACGGAGGCCGCACAGGAACTCCTCGGCCGCCTCGCGAGCGAAACGGCGACCTGGGAGCGGATCGCGCTCGATCCCGCGGCCATGCGCCGGCCGTTCGGCGGCAGCGACGAGCTGACCCTCCTGGCGAACGGCGGCAATCTGGCGGCTGTCCTGCACCGCCTCGGCGTCGAGGAGCTGCGCGACATGGAGGCCGACCTGGCCGCGCTGATCCCGGAGGCGTCAGGGATCAGGCCGCTGTTCGACGACCGGCGCGGCGAGTACGACTTCGACGTACGGTTCCGGCACACCGGCTGGACGTCCCCGCCGATGCTGTCCGACGGCACGATGCGCGTCCTCGCCCTGCTCGCCGCCTCGTACGACGACCGGCGGGCCGGGCTGCTCGCCGTCGAGGAGATCGAGAACGGCCTGCATCCGACCCGGATCGCCGAGCTGGTGAGGCGGTTGCGCAGAGACGTGGACGACTTCCCCGGCCTCGCCGACCGGGCCACCCGGACGTACGGCTTCCGGCAGCTCATCGCGACCACGCACTCTCCCGTGCTGCTCTCCGCCCTGCGCGACGACGCCTCGGGGAGCCTGGTCCTCCTGGAGCAGGCGTCGCACGTCGACCCGGCGCGCACCGGCGTCTCGACCGTGACCCGGGCCCGCCCCGTCCGTACTCCCACGGCGGACGAGGAGCCGGGCGACACGGTCACGGCCGAGCAGGTGAAGCGCCTGCTGGAGTCCATGGGACAGGTGATCGCGTGAGCCGCGTACGCCTGCTCAGGTTCGGGCTGCTCGTGGAGGGCCCGAGCGATCTGCTCTTCCTGGAACGGCTGATCATCCGGCAACTGGAGGAGACGCTGCACGCCAGGGCGTTGAAGGCCACCGAAGTGCTCACCCCCTGCGAGACGGCTCCGGTGCACACCACGGCGGCGCCGAAGGTTCTCCTCCAGGCGGCCACGGCACTGGCCGAGCGGTGCGACGTACTCTTCATCCATCGGGACCACAAGGAGATTCCGGATGCCCACGGGCTGCTGGAGGCGCTGTCCGCGCTGCCGAAGCGGGCAGCGGCGCCGGTGCTGCTCGGTCCCCGGGTGATGACCGAATCGTGGGTACTGGCGGACCGGGCCGCGCTGACCCGGGTACAGCCGGCCGCCGACCTGTCGGCGCACCCGCATCCGCACCCCGCCGATGTGGAACAGGGAAACCCGGCGCCGGGCCATCCCGCCCACCCGAAGCGCGTACTGGCGAACGTACTGAAGAAGGCACGGCGATCCGACCCCGGCGATTACTTCGCCCGCCTCGCCGACGAAGTGGATCTCTCCGTACTCGGAAAGCTGTCGTCCTACCAGCGCTGGCTGGCCGACACCGATGAAGCATTGATGAGGAAGAAGTACCTGTGACCGTCACTGAACTCGTGTCGTACGAGGACGCCCTCGCCACGTACGACCCCGTCATGGGCCTGGAGGTCCACGTCGAGCTCGGCACCAGGACCAAGATGTTCTGCGGCTGCTCGACCGAGCTGGGCGCCGCGCCCAACTCGCAGACCTGCCCGACCTGTCTGGGCATGCCGGGATCTCTCCCGGTCGTCAACGCGATCGGCGTCGAGTCGGCCATCAAGATCGGGCTCGCGCTCAACTGCGAGATCGCCGAATGGTGCCGCTTCGCCCGGAAGAATTACTTCTACCCGGACATGCCGAAGAACTTCCAGACCTCCCAGTACGACGAGCCGATCGCCTTCAACGGCTATCTGGACGTCCAGCTGGAGGACGGCGAGACCTTCCGCGTGCAGATCGAGCGCGCCCACATGGAGGAGGACACCGGCAAGTCGACGCACGTCGGCGGTGCCACCGGCCGGATCCACGGCGCGTCCCACTCCCTGCTCGACTACAACCGCGCTGGCATCCCGCTCATCGAGATCGTCACCAGGCCCATCGAAGGCGCCGGCGCGCGCGCCCCCGAGGTCGCCAAGGCGTACGTCGCCGAGCTGCGCGAGCTGATCAAGGCGCTCGGCGTCTCCGAGGCCCGGATGGAGATGGGCCAGATGCGGTGCGACGTGAACCTCTCCCTGCGCCCCCACGGGCGTGAGGCGTTCGGCACCCGCTCCGAGACCAAGAACGTCAACTCGCTGCGCAGCGTCGAGCGCGCCGCCCGCTTCGAGATCCAGCGCCACGCCGCGGTGCTCGACGGCGGCGGCACGATCCTCCAGGAGACCCGGCACTTCCACGAGGAGGACGGCTCCACCACCTCCGGCCGGATCAAGGACAACGCCGAGGACTACCGGTACTTCCCGGAGCCCGACCTCGTCCCCGTGGCCCCGTCCCGCGCCTGGGTGGAGGAGCTGCGGGCCACGCTGCCCGAACTGCCGCGCGTACGCCGCAACCGGCTCCGCGAGGAGTGGGGCGTCTCCGAGCACGACATGCAGTCGATCCTCAACGCGGGCGCGATCGAAGCGATCGTCGCCACGATCGACGCGGGCGCCCCGGCCGACCAGGCCCGCAAGTGGTGGATGGGCGAGCTGGCCCGTAACGCCAACGAGTCCGGCCGCGCGCTGGACGAACTGCCCATCACCCCCGAGCAGGTCGCCCGCGTCGCCGCGCTCGTCGCGGCCGGTGACCTCAACGACAAGCTGGCCCGCCAGGTGATCGAGGGCGTGCTCGCGGGCGAGGGCGACCCGGACACCGTCGTCGAGAAGCGCGGTCTCAAGGTCGTCTCGGACGACGGCGCGCTCGGTGTCGCCGTGGACGAGGCCATCGCGGCCAACGCGGCCGTCGCCGACAAGATCCGCGCCGGCAAGGTCGCGGCCGCCGGCGCGCTGGTCGGCGCGGTCATGAAGGCGACGCGCGGCCAGGCCGACGCGGCGCGCGTACGCGAGCTGATCCTTGAGCGGCTCGCCCCGACGGAATAGACCCGACGGAACAGACAGGTACGGTCTGGAGAAAGCGGGCGTAGAGGGCCGATCCCGGCTCCTGCCCGGCACGCCACTGGGGGCGGCGCACCGGCGA